>JAQGMX010000136.1 GCA_028292145.1 Variovorax sp. | reverse complement strand
GCGACATGAAGACCTCGATCGCGGCCTTCGTCGTGGCGATCGAGGAATTCGTCGCTAAGAATCCCGATCCGAGCCTGACGCTCGCATTGCTGCTCACCAGCGACGAGGAAGGCCCCGGCGTCGACGGTACGGTCGTGGTCTGCAACAAGCTGGCTGCGCGCGGCGAAGCGATCGACTACTGCATCGTCGGCGAGCCGACCTCGGTCGAGCGCTGCGGCGACATGATCAAGAACGGCCGACGTGGCACCATGAGCGGCAAGCTCACCGTGCAGGGCGTGCAGGGCCATATCGCCTACCCGCATCTCGCGAAAAACCCGGTGCACGCGTTCGCGCCGGCGCTGGCCGAACTGGTCGCCATCAATGCAACCGGCGGTTGGGATGCGGGCAACGAACACTTCCAGCCGACAAGCTGGCAGATCAGCAACATCCACGCAGGCACCGGCGCCGGCAACGTGATCCCCGGCGCGGCGGTGATCGATTTCAATTTCCGCTTCTGCACCGAGTCGACGCCCGAATCCTTGCAGAAGCGTGTGCGGGCGGTGCTCGATTCGCACGGCTTGGACTACACGCTCGCCTGGACCGTCGGCGGCCTGCCCTTTCTCACGCAGCCAGGTGAACTGGTCGCCGCCGTGCAGCAGGCGATCCGCGACGAAACCGGCATCGAGACCACGCTGTCGACCAGCGGCGGCACCAGCGATGCGCGTTTCATCTCGAAGATCTGCAAGCAGGTCATCGAGCTCGGGCCGATCAACGCCAGCATCCACAAGATCGACGAGCACATCGCCGTGGCCGACATCGAGACGCTGAAGAATCTCTACCGTCGCACGCTGGAGCGGCTCGAAGCCGTCCAGCCGGCAGCGCAGGCAACCGCATGAGCGGTGCAGAGACCGAGAAACGCACCGTCATCGAACTGATCGATGCGGGCGCCGCTCGGCTGACCGAAGCTGGCGTCGCCTTCGGACACGGCACGGAAAACGCATTCGATGAAGCGGCATGGCTGGTTTTGTGGCAACTGAAATTGCCGATCGACGCCATCGACGAAGTCGCCGACCAGGCGGTTTCTCCGGCCGACGGCGCGCGTGTCGATGCGCTGATCGCCGAACGCATCGCCAGCCGCAAGCCCGCCGCCTACCTCACGAAAGAAGCGTGGCTGCAAGGCGTGCCGTTTTACGTCGACGAGCGCGCCATCGTGCCGCGCAGCTTCATCGCCGAGCTGCTGGTCGACGGCAGCATCGACTACTGGCTTGGCGAACACACACAGCGCGTGCTCGACCTGTGCACCGGCAACGGCAGCCTCGCCGTGCTGGCTGCGATGACCTATCCGGATATCGCGATCGACGCGGCGGACCTGTCGACAACGGCGCTGGAAGTCGCCGCCATCAACGTCACCCGCCATGAACTTGACGCCCGCATCACGCTGTTGGCGTCCGATGGACTGAAGGATGTGCGCGGCCCGTACGACCTGATTCTTTGCAATCCGCCATATGTGAACGCGGAAAGCATGTCGGCGCTCCCCGCCGAATACCGCGCCGAGCCTGAATTGGCGCTGGCCGGCGGCAGCGACGGCATGGATTTCATCCGCGCGCTGCTGCGCGACGCGCCGGCAGCCATGAACGAACGCGGCGTGCTGGTGCTGGAAATCGGCAACGAGAGAGATTATTTCGAAGCGGCTTTTCCGATGCTGGAAGTCGTCTGGCTGGAAACCTCGGCCGGCGAAGACCAGGTATTGCTGGTCACGCGCGAAGCGCTGGCCGGCCTCGAAAGCGTCTGAAACCGGGCGGAATCGCGTGCCGTGGCACGCGACTTGCACGCAATTCGTGCATCCGCGCGCATGTTCGCCCATGCGCGCACCGAAACAGGAACCACTTTTTTGCCATCCAGTTTTCCCCAAAGTCCAGGCACTTCCGATGTGCTGGCCGCCCCGCTGCTATCGGTGCGCAACCTCAGCGTCGAATTCGACACGCCGCAAGGCGTCTTCCGCGCGGTCGATGACCTGAGCTTCGATGTCGCAGCCGGCCGCACGCTGGCGATCGTCGGCGAATCGGGCTCCGGCAAATCGGTGACTTCGATGGCGATCATGCGGCTCACCGACTACAACCGTGGCCGCATCGCCGGCGGCCAGGTGATGTTCCGGTCGCGCGACGGCGCCGTCCTCGACATGACGCAGGCCGAGCCGGCGACGCTGCTGCGCATGCGCGGCAACGAGATGTCGATGATCTTCCAGGAACCGATGACATCGCTGAACCCGGTGTTCACCGTCGGCAACCAGATCGTCGAGGCGCTGTTGCTGCACCGCGGCATGAGCGCCCGCGAAGCACGCGCCGAGGCGCTGGCCCTGCTGCGAAAGGTGCGCCTGCCCGATGCCGAACGCCTGCTCGACGCCTATCCGCACCAGCTCTCCGGCGGCATGCGGCAGCGCGCGATGATCGCGATGGCGCTGTCATGCCGGCCGACGCTGCTGATCGCCGACGAGCCGACGACCGCGCTCGATGTCACGATCCAGGCGCAGATCCTGAACACCATCCGCGAACTTCAGCGCGATTTCGGCACCGCCGTCGTCTTCATCACGCACGACATGGGCGTGGTCGCCGAGATGGCCGACGACGTGGTAGTGATGTGGCGCGGGCGGAAGGTCGAGCAGGGCCCGGTGGAGCAGATATTCAACGCGCCGTTGCATCCCTACACGCAGACGCTGCTGGCTGCAGTGCCGCGGCTCGGCAGCCTGACCGGCCAGCCGTATCCGCTGCGAACGCCGCTTGAAGTGCTGGAGGGCGACGTGCGGCGCACGGTCGGCAAGACGCAGGTTCAGTCGACGGCGCGCTACGACGCGCCGCTGTTGCAGGTCGAGAAGCTGACGACGCGCTTCGACGTGAAGCGCAACTGGCTCGGCCGCGCGACGCACCGCGTGCATGCGGTCGAGAGCGTGAGCCTGGAGATCTTTCCTGGCGAGACGCTGGCGCTGGTCGGCGAATCGGGCAGCGGCAAATCGACCATCGGCAAAACGCTGCAGCAGCTGGTGGAGCCGACAAGCGGCACGATCCGCTTCGACGGGCAGGACATCGACATGCTCGACGCCGCCGGCCGCCGCAAGCTGCGCCAGGACATCCAGTACATCTTCCAGGACCCGTACGCGTCGCTCGATCCGCGAAAACGCGTCGGCTTCAGCATCGCCGAGCCGATCCGCACGCACAACCTGCTGACCGACGACAAGCAGATCGAGCGCCGCGTCGCCGAACTGCTGGTCGACGTCGGCCTGAAGCCGGAGCATGCCAACCGCTTTCCGCACGAGTTCTCCGGCGGTCAGCGCCAGCGGGTCTGCATCGCGCGGGCGCTGTCGTGCAACCCGAAACTCATCATCGCGGACGAATCGGTGTCGGCGCTGGACGTGTCGATCCAGGCGCAGATCATCGATCTGCTGATGGCGCTGCAGGCCGAGCGCGGCCTGTCGTACCTGTTCATCACGCACGACATGGCGGTGGTCGAGAAGATCAGCCACCGCGTCGCGGTGATGTACCTCGGGCAGATCGTCGAAATCGGCACGCGGCAGGCGGTCTTCGAGACGCCGGCCCATCCGTACACGCGCAAGCTGCTGGCCGCAGTGCCGGTGGCAGAGCCCGGCCGCCACAAGGACACGTCGCTGATCGAAGGCGAGATTCCGAGCCCCATGCGTGCCGTCGGCGACGAACCGGCGATCCTGAAGCTGATCGAGATTTCACGCGATCACCGCGCGGCGCAAGTCGCCTGAGCCACGTCTCTCCAATCCCTTTTTTCTCATCGAAAGAACCGACATGACCCGTACTTTCAAGCGCACCCTGCTCGCCTCTGGCCTCGCGCTGGCCGCACTTTGCAACCCACTCGCGATGACCCAGGCGCAAGCCGCCGGCACGCTGACCGTCGCCCTGCATCAGGACCCGGGCAACTGGGACCCGATAGCCACGTTCCTCGTCGCCTGGGGCGCCGTCGGCGGCCAGGTGTTCGACGGCCTGATCATGCGCACGCCCGACATGAAGCTGGTTCCCGGCCTGGCCACCAAGTGGGAACTGCTGGAGAACAACACCAAGATCCGCTTCACGCTGCGCCCGAACGTCAAGTTCCACAACGGCGAGCCGTTCGATGCCGAAGCAGTCAAGTTCACCTTCGACCGCCTGCTGGGCGAAGAAGGCAAGAAGGGTCCGCAGCAGTCGAACTATGCGTCGATCGACAAGGTCGTCGTCGTGAATCCGATGACGGTGGACATGTTCCTGAAGTCGCCCGACCCGGTGCTTCTGACCAAGCTCGCCGGTTACGGCGCGATGATCGTGCCGCCGAAGTACATCAAGGAAAAAGGCAGCCAGTTCTTCGGCATGAACCCGGTCGGTACCGGCCCGTTCAAGTTCACCGACTACAAGCCGAAGGTCAGCCTGTCGTTCGCGAAGAATGCAGAGTACTGGGGCGGCGCGCCGAAGGTCGACGCGCTGGTCTACCGCTTCATCGCCGAGCCTGCCACGCAAGCCGCCGAACTGCAGGCCGGCCGCATCGACGTCGCGAACCAGGTGCCGCTGGCGCTGATCGACACGCTCAAGAAGGATTCGAAGCTCGAGGTGGTCAGCATGGGCGGCCCAGTGGCGCTGGCGCTGCGCTACAACACCCAGCGCGGCATCATGAAAGACGTGCAGGTGCGCAAGGCGCTCACGATGGCGGTCGACCGCGACGCCATCATCAAAACCATCCTGCTCGGCCAGGCCAAGCCGATCGCCAGCTTCCAAGGCGAGTTGTCCTTCGGCTACGACCCGGCGCTGAAGCCGCTGCCGTTCAATCCGACGCAGGCCAAGGCGATGCTGGCGAAGGCCGGCGTGAAGCCAGGCACGCAGATCCAGCTCGATTTCCGCGGCCCCGACAGCAACTTCCGTGAAGTTTCCCAAGCCGTGGCGGCCTACCTGTCCGCGGTCGGCCTGCAGGTGTCGCTCAAGCCGTATGAGACCAACGTGCTGCTCAACGACATCATCCCGAACGGCAAGACCGGCGAGATGTGGCAGAACCAGTGGGGCGGCTGGACCTTCGACTACGACAATACGGCGTACTCGATGTACTACACGAAGCAGCGCTGGAACCCGTTCGACGACGACGCCAAGCTCAACGCGCTGCTGCACACCCAGCGCAACACCTGGGACCAGGCCGCGCGCAAGGTCACGCTGCAGGAAATCGGCCGCTATGTGGCCGACCAGGCGCTCGAAATGCCGCTCTACAGCCTGAACACGGTCTACGGCGTCAACAAGCGCGCGAAGAACCTGACGCTGCCGGCCGACGGCCGTTTTCGCTTCGTCGAAGCCACGGTCGACTAAAAGTCAAGAAAAGGCGCCATGCTCGGTTTTCTCTTCAAGCGGCTGCTGCAGGCCGCGTTCGTGATCCTGGTGGTCACGCTGTTCGTGTCTTATGCGGTGCGGCTGTCGGGCGACCCGGCCATCATGCTGGCGCAGGGCGCCGGCAGCGTCACCGAGGAAGACCTGCAGAACATCCGCACCGGCCTCGGGCTGGACCGGCCTTTCCCGGTCCAGTACGCGGAGTTCCTCAAGGGCATGGTGGTGGGCGATTTCGGTCGCAGCTTCCTGGGTGGCACCCCGGTGTCGCAGCTGATCGGCGACGCACTCCCGGCAACGCTGGCGCTGGCCGGCGCCTCGCTGCTGCTGTCGCTGCTGATCTCGATTCCGCTGGGCATCCAGGCGGCGGTGCACCAGGGGCGAGGCATCGATCAGGCGATCCGCATCGGCTCGCTGGTCGGGCTGTCGTTCCCGAATTTCTGGCTGGCGATCATGCTGGTGCTGCTGCTGTCGATCACCTTCCCTGTGCTCCCGCCTTCGGGCTGGGACGGGCCGATGAGCCTGATCATGCCGACGCTGACGATGGCGATCATTTTCTCGGCCACCAACGTGCGGCTGGTCCGCACCTCGATGCTCGAGACGCTCGGCGCGCAATACATCATGGTCGCGCGCGCCAAGGGCCTGAAGAACAGCGTGGTGCTCTACAAGCACGCGTTGCGCAACTGCGCGATTCCGCTGATCACGTACATCGGGCTGCAGTTCGGCAAGATGATCGGCGGGCTGGTCGTGGTCGAGAAGGTTTTCAACTGGCCCGGCATGGGCACGCTGGCTTTCGATGCGATCTCGGCGCGCGACTATCCGGTGCTGCAAGGCTCGGTGACGGTCCTGGCGCTGCTGGTGGTGTTCGCCAATCTTCTGGTCGACGTGGCTTACGGCCTGGTCGATCCGCGCATCCGCAACGGCTGATGAAAAAGCACTGAATATGTCCACCTCATCCGTTCCCGTTGCCGCGCCTGCTGCCGAAGCCAAAGCCGCATCGGCTCCCGACCGCTGGCGCCACCTGCGCTCGCTCGAATTCGTCCTCGGCGTGCTGCTCGTCGGCACGATGCTGACGCTGGCGCTGATCTCGCCGCTGATCTTCCCCGACCTCGGCACGCGCATGGACCTGGCCGCGCGCCTGACCGCGCCGTTCACCGAATGGCGCCATCTGCTGGGCACCGACCCGCTCGGCCGCGACGTGCTCGAACGCGTGCTGCTCGGCGGCCGTGTGTCGCTCTTCGTCGGCTTCGTGTCCGTCGCCGGCTCGGTGACGGTCGGCGTCATCGTCGGGCTGATCGCCGGCTACTACCGCGGCTTCTGGGACATGTTCCTGATGCGCTGCGTCGACGTGCAGCTCGCCCTGCCCTTCATCCTGATCGCGCTGACCTTCATCTCGATCCTCGGCGGCGGGCTGGGCAACATCATTTTGTTCATGATCCTGTCGCAGTGGGTGCAGTACGCGCGGCTCGTCCGCGGGCTGGTGCTGTCGCTGCGCGAGCGCGA
>JAQGMX010000107.1 GCA_028292145.1 Variovorax sp. | reverse complement strand
TCAGCATCACCGTGAAGCTGATCAACCCGATCGCCATGGAAGAAGGTCTGCGCTTCGCCATCCGCGAAGGTGGCAAGACCGTCGGCTCCGGCGTCGTGGCCAAGGTTCTCGCTTAATTCATACGGCTAAGGACATCACACCATGGCAACGAAGCAAAAGATCCGCATCCGCCTGAAGGCGTTCGATTACAAGTTGATCGACCAGTCTGCAGCGGAAATCGTCGACACCGCCAAGCGCACCGGCGCGATCGTCAAGGGCCCCGTGCCCCTGCCGACCCGCATGAAGCGTTTCGACATCCTGCGTTCGCCGCACGTCAACAAGACGTCGCGCGACCAGCTTGAAATCCGCACGCACCAGCGTCTGATGGACATCGTCGACCCGACCGACAAAACCGTCGACGCGTTGATGAAACTCGACCTGCCGGCCGGCGTCGACGTCGAGATCAAGCTGCAGTAAGTAATTCGTTTCTGCGCTTTTCTCAAAGCCCATCGGCAGTTCTGCCGATGGGCTTTGTTTTTTGTCGGGCCATCCGAATTGCGCCGCAGCTGTGGCATTCTTTGTTTCGAATCCTTGCAGTTGGTAGCAAGGGCCGGACAAGGAGTGACTCATGGGGACTGTGATTTTTTCTCGCGCGTGCATGCTGGCGACGGTGCTTGCCCTGGCTGCATGCGGCGGCGGAGGCGGCGGCGACAGCAATGTCGGTACTTCAACTTCAACCGGCGCTGGCGGCAACACGACCTCTGCGCCGGCTGCCGATCCGGTCGCGTCGTCAGCGCCCGTCGTGGTTGTGCACGGTGTTGCGACATTCGACTTCGTACCCAATGCTGCCAACGGCCGCCTCGACTATGCCGCGATTACCGCCAAGCCGGTTCGCGGTGCCGCCGTCGAACTGATCGGCGTCGACGGGGCCGTGCTCGCAAGCGGAACCACGACCGATATGGGCAGCTACTCCCTCTCGGTGCCTGTGAACACGCAGATGCAGCTTCGCGTGCGCACCCAGATGCTGCGCAGCGATGCCATTCGTTGGGACTTCTCCGTTCGCGACAACACCGCGTCCGAGGCCATCTATGCAATCGTGTCGTCGACTTTCTCAAGCGGTTCTGCCGCTGCGCTGCAGCGCGACATCAATGCGCCCTCCGGCTGGAACGGTGCCGGCTATGAAGCCGTGCGTCCGGCCGGTCCGTTTGCGCTGCTGGATACCGTCTACACCAATGCAATGAAGGTCGTCGCCGTGGCGCCGACGATCAGCTTTCCAGCTTTGCGCGTGTTCTGGAGCCCGGCGAACATCGGTGCGTTCGGCAACCGCACGTTGGGGCAGATCGGGACGACATCGTTCCTCGACAGCGGCAATGGGACGCGAGCGATCTATGTGCTCGGCAAGGCAGACATCGACACCGACGAATACGACGCATCGGTGGTCTCTCACGAGTGGGGGCATTACTACCAGTCCGCATTCAGCCGCGACGACTCGCCCGGCGGCGCGCACGGAGAGGCGGACCTTCTCGATCGGCGCCTCGCGTTTTCCGAGGGGTGGGGCAATGCGTGGTCCGGGATTGCCTTGGCGCGTTCGAATTACACCGACGCGGTCGGCGCCGCCCAGCAGATCGGCTACTCGCTGGATCTGCGCACCGGTCCTCAAAACAACCGCGGCTGGTTCCGCGAGACGTCGATCCAGGCGATTTTCTGGAATCTGGAGCGAATCGCCGGTTTTGGGCCGATCCACGCGGCCATGACAGGTCCGCTCAAGAGCGGTCTCCCGGTGACGTCGATCCATCCTTTCGCTGCAGCCTATGCCGCCGCGACGCCCTCGCAATCGGGGGCGCTGGCCAGCCTGCTTCAGGGCCAGTCGATCAGCGCCTCGACCGCGGACCCCTGGGGCGATTCGGAAACCAACACCGGAGGCGTGCCGCTTGCGCTGCCTCTCTATCAGCAGACGAGCCGTCAGGCGTGCGTGACGAACCAGGCAGGCCAAGGCAACAAGCTGGGACGTTTTGCGTATGTGCGCTTTACGCTGGCCAGCGCCGGCAACCACCGCATCACGGTCACCGGACCGGGTTCCACGGACCCTGATTTCGAAATCTACCAGGCCGGCCGCATCGCCGGCAGCTATGGCGGTGCTGCGGGGACCGAAGATGTTCTGCTTGGGCTGCCCGCTGGCGAAAGCGTGTTGGTGATCTACGACGCGAACGCAACGGCATCGTGCTTCACCGTGTCGATCATCTGAGGAAGGCAGTCATGAACAGTTATTCGACTTCTGCACTGCGAGCAATCGCTGCGGCGTTTTTGTACGGCGTTGTAGGTGTGTTGCCCGCGTGCGCCGATACCGCGCTTTCGCAAGGCGCGCGGCCATCTCCTGTCTCAGCGCAGTCTCCGATGAAGGCGGCGGCGCCTCGCAAGGTGAACGGTTCGGGCATCGAGGTGCAGTTCCGCATCGACGGTACCCCGCGTATCGGCGCAGCCCTGACAGTTTCGCTCGGCTTCGAAGGCGTGGTGCCGCAGGCAGGGGCCAGCGTGCGGTTTGCCGTCGACGCCGGATTGATGCTGGCCGAAAGTTACAAGCCGTCGTCCGCACTTCCAGAAGGGGTTTCTGTGCCGACCATGACGGTGCAGGTCGTTCCAACCGCGGAAGGATTGTCTTATCTCCACGTCTTTACGACGCAACGTGGCGTGACCAGCGTCAGCTCCATCCCCGTGCAGGTCGGCACGCCCGCGGCGGCCAAACCGCGAAGTGACCTCCAATCCACGCCGGACGGCGACAAGATCAGAGCCATGCCGGTGCGGTAGGTGTCTGGAACATGGCGACTTGCGTCGCCTGAGCGATGCGGGCTATAATCGTCGGCTCTGCCCGCTTTGCGCGTCCGTCGTGCTTTTCGGCTGGAGCTTTATCAACCTTCTTTCGTGGCTTGCACGCTGGGAAACCAGTAAGTTGGCCAACGCTGTCGCCAATTGAAGTGGCAGTGGCGAAAGAAGACTTCCATTTTTTGGAGAAAACAAATGAGTCAGAGCAACTCCCTCGGGTTGCTGGGCCGCAAGGTGGGGATGATGCGTCTCTTCACCGATGACGGGGACGCAGTTCCTGTCACGGTGGTGGATGTGTCCAACAACCGTGTGACCCAGATCAAGTCCCAAGAGATTGATGGCTACGTTGCCCTTCAGGTGACGTTCGGCTCGCGCAAAGCATCGCGCGTGACGAAGCCGCAAGCCGGCCACCTCGCCAAGGCGGGTGTTGAAGCTGGTGAAATCATCCAGGAATTCCGTGTGACCGCCGATCTGGCAGGTCAGCACAAGGCTGGCGGCGTCATTGCTGCAGGCAGCGTGTTCGCGGTCGGTCAAAAGGTGGACGTGCAGGGCACTTCCATTGGCAAGGGCTTCGCTGGCACGATCAAGCGTCACAACATGCGGTCACAGCGCGCGTCGCACGGTAACAGCCGTTCGCACAACGTGCCTGGCTCCATCGGTATGGCGCAGGATCCGGGCCGCGTGTTCCCGGGCAAGCGGATGACGGGCCACCTCGGCGACGTCACCGTGACCACGCAGAACCTCGACGTCTTCCGCATCGACGAAGCGCGTCAACTGCTGTTGATCAAGGGCGCGATCCCGGGTTCGAAGGGTGGCTTCGTCACCGTGCGTCCCGCGATCAAGGCCAAGCCGCAAGCGGCTGAAGGAGCGAAGTAATGGAACTCGAACTCCTGAACGAACAAGGCCAGGCCGCGTCGAAGTTCGACGCCCCCGAGACCGTGTTCGGTCGTGATTACAACGAAGATCTGGTTCACCAGGTCGTCGTCGCATTCCAGGCCAACGCACGCCAAGGCACGCGCGCCCAGAAGGACCGTGAACAGGTCCATCACTCGACCAAGAAGCCTTTCAAGCAAAAGGGAACGGGCCGTGCCCGTGCCGGTATGACTTCGTCGCCACTGTGGCGCGGGGGCGGCCGGATTTTCCCGAATATGCCTGACGAAAACTTCTCGCAAAAGATCAACAAGAAGATGTATCGCGCCGGCATGGCGTCGATCTTCTCGCAGCTCGCTCGCGAAGGCCGTCTGGCTGTTGTCGAATCGTTTACCGTCGACTCGCCGAAGACCAAGCCGTTGGCAGCCAAGTTCAAGGCGTTGAACCTTGAATCGGTGCTGGTGATTGCTGAAGAAGTCGACGAAAACCTGTACCTTGCCTCGCGCAATCTGGTCAACGTGCTCGTCGTCGAGCCGCGTTATGCAGACCCGGTGTCGCTCGTGCATTACAAGAAGGTGCTCGTCACCAAGGGTGCAGTCGACAAGCTCAAGGAGATGTTCGCATGAGCCGCATGAATCCTACGCCGCTCTCGCGGACCCAGTATGCCGAAGGTCGCCTGATGGCTGTGCTGGTCGCACCCATCGTGTCCGAAAAGGCAACGATGGTCGGCGAGAAGTCGAATGCAGTGACCTTCAAGGTGCTGCAGGACGCCACCAAGCCCGAGATCAAGGCCGCAGTTGAACTGATGTTCAAGGTCGAAGTCCAGGGCGTGTCCGTGCTCAACACCAAGGGCAAGACCAAGCGCTTTGGCAAGTCCATCGGCCGTCGCGACAACGTTCGTAAGGCCTACGTGACGCTGAAGCCGGGTCAAGAGCTCAACCTCGTCGGGGAAGGCGCTTAATCATGGCCGTCATCAAGATGAAACCCACTTCGCCGGGCCAACGCGGCGCGGTGAAGATTTCGCGGGATCACCTGTACAAGGGTGCTCCTCACGCGCCGCTGCTGGAACCACAATTCCAGAAGGCCGGCCGTAACAACAACGGTCACATCACGACGCGTCACAAGGGCGGTGGTCACAAGCACCACTACCGTGTCGTCGACTTCGTGCGCAACAAGGACGGCGTGCCGGCCAAGGTCGAACGTATCGAGTACGACCCTAACCGCACGGCCCATATCGCCTTGGTTTGCTACGCCGACGGCGAGCGCCGCTACATCATCGCCCCGCGCGGTCTTGAAGCTGGTGCAACGCTGATGAGCGGTTCGGAAGCTCCGATCCGCGCTGGCAACACGTTGCCGATCCGCAATATTCCAGTCGGTTCGACGATCCATTGCATCGAGTTGCAGCCTGGCAAGGGCGCGCAGATCGCCCGCTCGGCCGGTACCTCGGCAACGTTGCTGGCACGCGAAGGCGTCTACGCTCAGGTGCGTATGCGCTCCGGCGAAGTCCGCCGCGTGCACGTCGAGTGCCGCGCCACGATCGGCGAAGTCGCTAACGAAGAGCACAGCCTGCGCCGTTTGGGCAAGGCCGGCGTGAAGCGTCACATGGGTATCCGTCCGACCGTTCGCGGTGTGGTCATGAACCCGGTGGATCACCCGCACGGTGGTGGTGAAGGCAAGACCGGTGAAGGTCGCCATCCAGTCGACCCGTGGGGCAATCTCACCAAGGGCTATCGCACCCGTAACAACAAGCGCACGCAGGTATTCATCGTGTCGCGTCGCAAGAAATAAGGGGATAGCAAATGACTCGCTCTCTCAAGAAAGGTCCATTCGTCGACCACCATCTGGTGGCCAAGGCCGACAAGGCCGTGACGAACAAGGACAAGAAGCCGATCAAGACCTGGTCGCGTCGCTCCATGGTTCTGCCCGAGTTCATCGGTCTGACCATCGCCGTTCACAACGGCAAGCAGCACGTCCCTGTCTACATTACCGACCAGATGGTTGGCCACAAGCTCGGCGAATTTGCGCTCACCCGCACGTTCAAGGGGCACCCCGCGGACAAGAAAGTCCAGAAGAAGTAAGGAACGACCATGTCTGAAACACGTGCAGTCCTCCGCGGTGTCCGCCTCTCGGTCGACAAGGGCCGTCTGGTCGCTGACCTGATCCGCGGCAAGAAGGTTGATCAAGCGCTTAACGTTCTGCAATTCACGCAGAAAAAAGCCGCTGTGATCATCAAGAAAGTGCTCGAGTCGGCAATCGCCAACGCCGAGCACAACGACGGTGCCGACATCGACGAACTGAAGGTCAAGACCATCTACGTCGAACAAGGTGCCACGCTCAAGCGCTTCACCGCGCGCGCCAAGGGTCGCGGCAATCGCATCAGCAAGCCCACGTGCCATGTGTACGTGACGGTTGGCAATTAAGAGGCCGGAAGACTATGGGACAAAAAATCCACCCAACCGGCTTCCGCCTCGCGGTCAGCCGTAATTGGTCTAGCCGCTGGTACGCCAGCAATAAAGACTTCGCCGGCATGCTGGCTGAAGACATCAAGGTGCGCGAGTACCTGAAGAAGAAGCTCAAGAACGCATCCGTTTCGCGCGTGCTGATCGAGCGTCCCGCCAAGAATGCACGCATCACGATCTACTCGGCACGTCCGGGCGTCGTGATCGGCAAGAAGGGCGAAGACATCGAGAACCTCAAGCGCGAACTCGGCAAGCAGCTTGGTGTGCCGGTCGCAGTGAACATCGAAGAAGTGCGCAAGCCTGAAATCGATGCACAACTGATCGCTGACAGCATCACGCAGCAGCTCGAAAAGCGGATCATGTTCCGCCGCGCCATGAAGCGTGCGATGCAGAACGCCATGCGTCTGGGTGCCCTGGGCATCAAGATCATGTCGTCGGGTCGTCTCAACGGTATCGAAATCGCACGTTGCGAGTGGTACCGCGAAGGCCGCGTGCCGCTTCACACCTTGCGCGCTGACATCGACTACGGCACCTCGGAAGCCAAGACCACGTACGGCGTCATCGGCGTCAAGGTCTGGGTCTACAAGGGCGACACGCTGGGTCGTAACGACCTGCCGGCTGTCGAAACGCCGCGTCCTGACGACGAGCGCCGCCCACGTGGCCCGCGTCGCGATGGTCGCCCGGGTGGTGATCGTCCAGGTGGCGATCGTCGTGGTCCAAGCTCCGGCCCGCGTGCCGGTGCCCGCGGCCCGATCGGTGGCAACACTGCGCCGGCCGATGGCAGCGACAAGCCCGCAGAAGCGACCGGTGGTGCGCCAGCAGCACCGGGTGCAGACTCGAAACCCGCCGTTAAGCGCGTCCGCAAAGCCGCGCCAGCTGCAGCAGCTGACGGTGCCAAGACCGAGTAATCGGTCTTTCCCGGACGCGAAAGCGTTCGGGGCAGTCCTCACGGAGTAATCAAACATGCTGCAACCTGCACGCAGGAAGTTCCGCAAGGAACAAAAAGGCCGTAACACCGGCATCGCAACCCGGGGCAACTCGGTTGCCTTCGGTGATTTCGGTCTGAAATGTACCGACCGCGGCCGTCTGACGGCCCGTCAACTCGAAGCCGCTCGTCGCGCGATCTCGCGTCACGTGAAGCGCGGTGGTCGTATCTGGATTCGTGTGTTCCCGGACAAGCCGATCTCCCACAAGCCTGCTGAAGTGCGGATGGGTAACGGCAAGGGCAACCCCGAGTACTACGTCGCCGAAATCCAGCCCGGCAAGATCGTGTTCGAGATTGTCGGCGTGACCGAAGAACTCGCCCGCGAAGCGTTCCGCCTGGCCGCTGCCAAGCTTCCGCTGCGTACGACGTTCGTCGCTCGCCAGCTCGGCGCCTGATCGGAGAACACTGATGGCAACACGTAAGAAGAAGGACGCCGCGGCCAAGCCGGTCAAGGTGTCGAAGGCTGCAACGCTGCGCGACAAGGATGTCGCGGGTCTGCAAACCGAAGTCAAGGATCTGCAGAAGGCCCATTTCGGCCTGCGCATGCAGAAGGCGACCCAACAGCTGTCGAACACGTCGACGTTGCGCGTAACCCGCCGCGACATCGCCCGTGCGAAGACGATCCTTGCTCAGAAGCAGCAAGAAACCCAAGCCGCCACTAAGGAGTGAACATGACGGAAGCTAAAAGATCCCTCAAGCGCACCTTGATCGGCAAGGTTGTCAGCGACAAGCGCGAGAAGACCGTGACCGTGCTGGTCGAGCGTCGTGTGAAGCACGAGCTCTACGGCAAGATCGTGGCCAAGACGAGCAAGTACCACGCCCATGACGAAAATGGCGAGTACAAGCTGGGCGACACCATCGAGATCACCGAAAGCCGGCCGATTTCGAAGACCAAGAACTGGGTTGTGACCCGCTTGGTTCAGAAGGCCGTCCTGGTCTGACAAGGCGCTGATTCGGCGCTGATCATGCGCTGAGGCAGTCCCTCCGATAACGGCCCACAATGTGGGCCGTTTCTCTTTGTGCGCGGCATATGTCGTCCAGCTGTTCGGCAGTCAGCCGGCCAGCCTGTTTTTCTTTCAAACCCTGGAGTTCACCATGATCAAAGTCGGCGATTCGCTTCCCTCTGTCACGTTGCAGGAATATTCGGATGTGGAAGGGGAGGCTTGCAGCATCGGACCGAACCCGGTCGACGTTGCCAAGTCGACGGCCGGCAAGACGATCGCGCTTTTTGCGTTGCCTGGAGCCTTCACGCCGACATGTTCTGCCAAGCATGTTCCCGGCTATGTCCAACAGGTCGAAGAATTCAAGGCGGCGGGCGTGGACGAGATCTGGTGCTTGAGCGTGAACGATGCTTTCGTGATGGGCGCCTGGGCGCGCGATCAGAAGACAGAGGGCAAGGTTCGGATGTTGGCCGACGGCAGCGCGGATTTTGCGAAGGCCACCGGTCTGACGCTCGACCTGACCGGGCGCGGCATGGGCCTGCGCAGCAACCGCTACTCGATGCTGGTGAAAGACGGAAAAGTCGTGACGCTCAATGTCGAGGCGCCGGGCAAGTTCGAAGTGAGCGGCGCCGACACGCTGCTGGCTCAGGCGCGCGGTTGAAAACCGTCTGTAATCGGCAGGCAGGCAGGCTAGCTCAAAGATCTGCCTTGAGATAGTGGGCGCCGGCGATCGGGCTGTGATAGTAGGGCGGGATTTCCACGAATCCCAGTTCCTCGTACAGTGTCCGGGCGGCTTCCATGTCGTCGAGCGTGTCGAGCAGCACGTGGGAATAGCCGGCATGACGGGCGGCATCGAGTATGGCGTCGGCAAGCTGTCGGCCAAGGCCCATTCCGCGAAAGGCCGGTCGCACGTACAGGCGCTTCATTTCGGCTGCGTTGGGACAATCGGCGGAATCCAGCGGACGTAGTGCGCAGCAGCCTGCGACCTGCGCAATGCTGCCGTCTGCAAGCTTCAGTGTATTTTCTTGGCCGACGGCAGCATCCTGCTCCTGCCGCACCAGCGCGAGCAGCAGGGTGCCGCGCGGCGCGGCGTAATCGCCGGGCAGCATCGCGAGCTCATCGTCGAAGTTCTGGAAGCCGAGGTCGACGCCCAGCGTTTCCGCATAGTCGACGAATATCTCGCGCACCGCGTCGATGGCGTCGCTTTCTTCCGGTACGAGTAACAAGGCCGCCTTGTCGCCCGGAAGCGGCATGGGGCCGGTGTCGCGGAAGCCAGTGGCCATGATCGTGGGAGTATTGCGCCTCAGGCTTCGGCCAGCAGCGACTCGATGAGCTTGTGCAATTCTGCGAAATCGGGTTCGCCGACGTAACGCTTCACGATCTGCCCGCGCTTGTTCACCAGATACGTGGTCGGTGTCAGCGCGACATCGCCCCAGGCCTTGGCAACGGCGCCGGTGTTGTCGATCGCGACCTTGAAAGGAAGTTTTCGGGTTTCCGCGAAGTTCACCACGTAGCTGGGTGGGTCGTAGCTCATGGCGACGGCCAGGGTGTCGTAGCCTTGCGCCTTGTACTTGTCGTAGGTGGCGATCACCTTGGGCATCTCGGC
>JAQGMX010000096.1 GCA_028292145.1 Variovorax sp. | reverse complement strand
CCAGCATCAGCGAGCGCTGGACCAGTTCGCCGATGCGTTCGCGGTTCGGCTCGATGCCGACGGCGCAATGGTCGTTGAAGCTGCGCATGCCGTCGGCCAGCAGCCGCACGCTCTGCAGGAAGTTGTGCGCGACCATCGGGCGGAACACGTTCAACTCGAAGTTGCCCGAGGCGCCGCCGAAGTTGATCGCGACATCGTTGCCGAACACCTGAGCGGCCAGCATCGTGACGGCTTCGCTTTGCGTCGGATTGACCTTGCCCGGCATGATCGACGAGCCCGGTTCGTTCTCCGGAATGCTGAGTTCGCCGATGCCGCTGCGCGGGCCGCTGGCCAGCCAGCGCACGTCGTTGGCGATCTTCATCATGCTGGCGGCCAGCGTCTTGAGCGCGCCGTGTGCGTGAACCAGCGCGTCGACCGAGGCCAAAGCCTCGAACTTGTTGGGTGCGGTCACGAAAGGCAATCCGGTGAGCCTCGCCAGCTCGGCTGCCGACTGATCGGCATAGCCCTTCGGCGCGTTCAGGCCGGTGCCGACCGCCGTGCCGCCGAGCGCGAGTTCGCACAGGTGCGGCAACGCGGCGCGCAGGTGGCGCTCGCCGTGGTCGAGCTGCGCGACGTAGCCGGAAAACTCCTGGCCCAGCGTGAGCGGCGTCGCATCCTGCAGATGGGTACGACCGATCTTCACGATGTCCATGAAGTCGGCCGATTTCCTGCCCAGCGTGTCGCGCAGCAACGCAATGGCGGGCAACAGCCGGTGCGTGATGGCGTCCACGGCCGCCACGTGCATGGCGGTCGGGAACACGTCGTTGCTCGACTGGCTGCGGTTCACGTCGTCGTTCGGATGGACAACCCGCGCCTCGCCGCGCTCGCCGCCGAGCAGTTCGCTCGCACGGTTGGCCAGCACCTCGTTGACGTTCATGTTGGTCTGCGTGCCGGAGCCGGTCTGCCAGACCACCAGCGGGAATTCGTCCGGATGCCTGCCGGCGATGACCTCGTCGGCCGCTTCGACGATGGCATTCGTCTTCTTTTCGTCCTGCAGGCCGAGCGCGTGATTGACCACGGCCGACGCGCGCTTCACCTGCGCCAGCGCCTTGATGATCTCGCGCGGCTGCTGTTCGCCGGAGATGTCGAAGTTCTGCAGCGACCGCTGCGTCTGCGCGCCCCAGAGTTTGTCGGAAGGGACCTCGATGGGGCCGAAAGTGTCGCGTTCGATGCGGATCGTCATTGGAAAAGTCCGTTTGCTGGAATGGGAAAGTCAGTATGAAGCAAACGCGAGCCATTCTCATCGGCATGGAAATGAGTGCCGAAACGAGCACCGCCGATAATTGCGGCTCAAAAAACACCCCACGCTCCAATGACCACGATCCAACAAGCCGACCTGATCGAATCGATCGCCGCCGCGCTGCAGTACATCAGCTACTACCATCCCGCCGACTACATCGCGCACCTGGCCAAGGCCTACGAGCGCGAGCAGAGCCCGGCGGCGAAGGACGCGATTGCGCAGATCCTGACCAACAGCAAGATGAGCGCGACCGGCCAGCGCCCGATCTGCCAGGACACCGGCATCGTCAACGTCTTCCTCAAGGTCGGCATGGACGTGCGCTGGGGCGGCTTCACCGGCTCGCTCGACGACGCGGTCAACGAAGGCGTGCGCCGCGCCTACAACCATCCGGACAACATGCTGCGCGCCTCGGTCGTGGCAGATCCGCAGTTCGCGCGCAAGAACACCGGCGACAACACGCCGGCGGTGATCTTCACGGAAATCGTGCCGGGCGATCAGCTGGAAGTGACGGTCGCGGCCAAGGGCGGCGGCAGCGAGAACAAGAGCAAGCTGGTCATGCTCAACCCCGGCGACAGCGTCGTCGACTGGGTGCTCAAGACGGTGCCGACGATGGGCGCGGGCTGGTGTCCGCCGGGCATGCTGGGCATCGGCATCGGCGGCACCGCGGAAAAAGCCGCGCTGATGGCCAAGGAAAGCCTGATGGACGACCTCGACATGCACGAACTGCAGGCCAAGAAAGCCTCGGGCGCCGAGCTGACCAAGGTCGAGGCGCTGCGCATCGAGCTGTACGAGAAGGTCAACGCGCTGGGCATCGGCGCGCAGGGCTTGGGCGGGCTCGCCACCGTGCTCGACATCAAGATCAAGATGTACCCGACGCATGCAGCCAGCAAACCGGTCGCGATGATCCCCAACTGCGCGGCCACCCGCCACGCCCACTTCGTGATGGACGGCAGCGGTGCGGTCTATCTCGATCCGCCGTCGCTCGACCTGTGGCCGAACGTCGACTGGACGCCCGACTACAACAAGAGCAGAAAGGTCGATCTCGACACGCTCACGCCGGCCGAAGTCGCCAGCTGGAAGCCGGGCGACACGCTGCTGCTTAACGGCAAGATGCTCACCGGCCGCGACGCCGCGCACAAGCGCATCGCCGACATGCTGGCCAAGGGCGCGCCGCTGCCGGTTGATTTCACCAACCGCGTGATCTATTACGTCGGCCCGGTCGATCCGGTGCGCGACGAAGCGGTCGGCCCGGCCGGCCCGACGACCGCGACCCGCATGGACGGCTTCACCGAAACCATGCTCTCGCAGACCGGCCTGATCGCGATGATCGGCAAGGCCGAGCGCGGCCCGGTCGCGATCGATTCGATCCGCAAGCACAAGAGCGCCTACCTGATGGCGGTCGGCGGCGCGGCGTACCTCGTCAGCAAGGCGATCAAGACGGCCAAGGTCGTCGGTTTCGCGGACCTGGGCATGGAAGCGATCTACGAATTCGACGTCGTCGACATGCCGGTGACGGTCGCGGTCGATGCCGGCGGTACCAGCGTGCACATCACCGGCCCGGCCGAATGGCAGAAACGGATCGCTTCGGGCGAGTTCAAGACGATCATGATGG
>JAQGMX010000070.1 GCA_028292145.1 Variovorax sp. | reverse complement strand
AGCCGATTCTCGATTTCGCCGCCATGGCGAAGCTGCGCAACATCGACCAGCACACGCAGGGCAAGTTCAAGAGCACCACGCTCGACATCACCTACCCGGCCGACTGGGGCCGCGAGGGCGTCGAGGCCAAGCTGGCGTCGCTGTGCGCCGAAGCGGTCGATGCGATCAAGGGTGGCAGCAACATCCTGATCGTCAGCGACCGCGCGGTGAGCCCGACGCAAGTCGCCATTCCGGCGTTGCTGGCATCGAGCGCCATTCACCAGCATCTCGTGCGCGAGGGTTTGCGCACGACCGCGGGACTCGTGGTCGAGACCGGCAGCGCCCGCGAAGTGCATCACTTCGGCGTGCTGGCCGGCTACGGCGCGGAAGCCGTGCATCCGTACCTGGCGATGGAAACGCTGGCCGCGATGCACGCTGATTTGTCGGGCGATCTGTCGGCCGAAAAAGCGGTCTACAACTACGTCAAGGCGATCGGCAAGGGCCTGTCGAAGATCATGTCCAAGATGGGCGTGTCGACCTACATGAGCTACTGCGGCGCGCAGTTGTTCGAAGTCATCGGCCTGAACACCGTCACCACCGACAAGTATTTCACCGGCACCGCCAGCCGCGTCGAAGGCATCGGCGTCTTCGAGATCGCCGAAGAAGCGCTGCGCATGCATGCCGCCGCGTTCGGCGACGACCCGGTGCTGGCCAACATGCTCGACGCCGGAGGCGAATACGCCTGGCGCACCCGCGGCGAAGACCACATGTGGACGCCCGACGCCATCGCCAAGCTGCAGCACAGCACCCGCGCCAACAACTGGAGCACGTACAAGGAATACGCGCAGATCATCAACGACCAGAGCCGTCGCCACATGACGCTGCGCGGGCTGTTCGAGTTCAAGATCGATCCGGCCAGGGCGATTCCGGTGGAGGAGGTCGAATCGGCCGCCGACATCGTCAAGCGCTTCGCCACCGGCGCGATGTCGCTGGGCTCGATCAGCACCGAGGCGCATTCGACGCTGGCCGTCGCCATGAACCGCATCGGCGGCAAGAGCAACACCGGCGAAGGCGGCGAAGATCCGGCGCGTTATCGCAACGAATTGAAGGGCATCCCGGTCAAGGTCGGCGACACGCTCAAGAGCGTCATCGGCGATGCGAACGTTGAGGTCGACCTGGCGCTGCAGGCCGGCGATTCGCTGCGTTCGAAGATCAAGCAGGTCGCTTCGGGCCGCTTCGGCGTCACGGCCGAGTACCTGAGCTCGGCCGACCAGATCCAGATCAAGATGGCGCAGGGCGCGAAGCCCGGCGAAGGCGGCCAGTTGCCGGGCGGCAAGGTGACCGACTACATCGGCAAGCAGCGCTATTCGGTGCCGGGCGTGGGCCTGATCAGCCCGCCGCCGCACCACGACATCTATTCGATCGAGGATCTGGCCCAGCTGATCCACGACCTGAAGAACGTCGCGCCGCATGCCAGCATCAGCACCAAGCTGGTCAGCGAAGTTGGCGTCGGCACGGTGGCCGCGGGCGTGACCAAGTGCAAGAGCGATCACATCGTGATCGCCGGTCACGACGGCGGCACCGGCGCTTCGCCGTGGTCGTCAATCAAGCATGCGGGCGGTCCGTGGGAAATTGGCCTGGCCGAAACCCAGCAGACGCTGGTGCTCAACCGCCTGCGCGGCCGGGTTCGCGTGCAGGCCGACGGCCAGATGAAGACCGGCCGCGACGTCGCGATCGGTGCGCTGCTCGGTGCCGACGAGTTCGGCTTCGCGACCGCGCCGCTGATCGTCGAAGGCTGCATCATGATGCGCAAGTGCCACCTGAACACCTGCCCGGTGGGCGTGGCGACGCAGGATCCGGTGCTGCGCAAGAAGTTCTCCGGCCGGCCCGAGCATGTCGTCAACTACTTCTTCTTCATCGCCGAGGAAGTGCGCCAGATCATGGCGCAGCTGGGCATCCGCAAGTTCGACGACATGATCGGCCGCGCCGACCTGCTCGACATGAAGAAGGGCATCGCGCACTGGAAGGCCAGCGGCCTCGATTTCAGCCGCCTGTTCGCGCTGCCGATCGTGCCGGACGACGTGCCGCGCTTCCACGTCGAGAACCAGGACCACGGCCTCGAGCACAACCTGGACACCAAGCTGATCGAGAAGTCGCGTGCGGCCATCGACAAGGGCGAGAAGGTGCAGTTCATCGAGGTGGTGCGGAACGTGAACCGTACCGTCGGCGCCAAGCTGTCGGGCGCGCTGACCCGCGTGCACCCTGAAGGTTTGCCGGACGATTCGATCCGCATCCAGCTCGAAGGCACCGGCGGCCAGTCGTTTGGCGCTTTCCTGGCACGCGGCATCACGCTGTACCTGATCGGCGACGCCAACGACTACACGGGCAAGGGCCTGTCGGGTGGCCGCATCGTCGTGCGCCCGAGCCTGGATTTCCGCGGCGAAGCGGTGCGCAACACCATCGTCGGCAACACGGTGATGTACGGCGCGACCACCGGCGAGGCGTATTTCTGCGGCGTTGCCGGTGAGCGTTTCGCGGTGCGGCTGTCGGGCGCGACGGCGGTCGTCGAAGGCACCGGCGACCACGGTTGCGAGTACATGACCGGCGGCACGGTCGCCGTGCTGGGCAAGACCGGGCGCAATTTCGCGGCCGGCATGAGCGGCGGCGTGGCCTTCGTCTTCGACGAGGACGGCCAGTTCGCCTCGCGCTGCAACCTGTCGATGGTGTCGCTGGAGAAGGTGCTGACCAAGGCGGAGCAGACCGCGACCGTCGACCGCGGTATCTGGCACAACGGCCTGACCGACGAGGCCCAGCTGAAGAAATTGCTCGAAGACCACCATCGGTGGACCGGCAGCAAGCGCGCGCGCGAGTTGCTCGACGACTGGTCATTGAGCCGCACCCGTTTCGTGAAGGTCTTCCCGAACGAATACAAGCGCGCGCTCGGCGAGATCCACTATCGGAAGATGCTGGCGACCTCGACCGGCAACAACGCAAAGGCCGGCCTGGAGCCGGACGCCGTCGCACAGGCGCCGGCCCGCAAGCCGGCCGCGGTCTGAGCGCAGCTCCTCATACGAACAAAAGAACAGGACAGCACGATGGGAAAAATCACCGGCTTCATGGAGTTCGAGCGCATCGAGGAGGGCTACAAGCCGCCCGAGGAGCGTCTGAAGCACTACAACGAGTTCGTCGTCGCACTCGACAAGGACCAGGCCAAGGTCCAGGGCGCGCGCTGCATGGATTGCGGCACGCCGTTCTGCAACAGCGGCTGCCCGGTCAACAACATCATTCCGGACTTCAACGATCTGGTGTATCGCGACGACTGGCAGAACGCCTTCGCGGTACTCGACTCGACCAACAATTTCCCGGAATTCACCGGCCGCATCTGCCCCGCGCCCTGCGAAGCGGCCTGCGTGCTGAACGTGAACGACGATGCGGTCGGCATCAAGTCGATCGAGCACGCGATCATCGACCGCGCCTGGGACGAAGGCTGGGTCAAGCCGCGCGTTGCCAAGCACAAGACGGGCAAGAAGGTTGCCGTCGTCGGCGCCGGCCCGGCCGGATTGGCGGCAGCGCAGCAACTGGCACGCGTCGGCCATGACGTGACGCTGTTCGAGAAGAACGACCGCGTTGGCGGCCTGTTGCGCTACGGCATTCCCGACTTCAAGATGGAGAAGACGCACATCGATCGCCGCGTCGAGCAGATGAAGGCCGAAGGCGTGGTGTTCCGCACCGGCGTGATCGTCGGCGCCGCGAAGGACACGCTGGGCAAGGGCTCGAAAGTCACGAACTGGGCCAAGGAAACCGTCACGCCCGAGCAGCTGGACAAGGAATTCGATGCGGTGCTGCTGACCGGCGGCGCCGAGCAGTCGCGCGACCTGCCGGTGCCCGGCCGCGAACTCGACGGCATTCATTTCGCGATGGAATTCCTGCCCCAGCAGAACAAGATCAACGCCGGCGACAAGCTCAAGAACCAGCTGCGCGCCGACGGCAAGCACGTGATCGTGATCGGCGGCGGCGACACCGGCTCCGATTGCGTCGGCACCAGCAACCGCCACGGCGCGGTCAGCGTCACCCAATTCGAGCTGATGCCCCAGCCGCCGGAAGAAGAAAATCGACCGATGACATGGCCTTACTGGCCGTACAAGCTGCGTACCAGCTCCAGCCACGTCGAAGGCTGCGAGCGCGAGTTCGCGATCTCGACCAAAGAATTCATCGGCGAAAAGGGCAAGGTCACCGGCCTGAAGACCGTTCGCATCGAATGGAAGGACGGCAAGATGGTCGAGGTGCCGGGCAGCGAACAGGTGCTCAAGGCCGACCTCGTGCTGCTGGCGATGGGCTTTGTGAGCCCGGTGGCGGGTGTGCTGGACGCTTTCGGCGTCGAGAAGGACGCGCGCGGCAATGCCAAGGCCAGCGTCGAATTCATCGGCGGCTATGCCACGACCGCGCCCAAGGTTTTTGCGGCCGGCGACATCCGTCGAGGCCAGTCCCTGGTGGTGTGGGCGATCCGCGAAGGCCGTCAGGCGGCCCGCGCGGTCGATGAGTTCCTGATGGGCTTCAGCGACCTGCCACGCTGATCGGTTGTCTCCCTTATCATGGGGTAAACCGCAAGCCGGGATGTCCGCAAGGGCGCCTCGGCTTTTTTTGTGTCATGGACAGTATTTCTACCGAACTCCAAACCCCTCTCGTCGAATTTCGTGACGTCACCTTCGGGTACGGCGCGCGCGCGATCCTCGACGGCGTGTCTTTCAGCGTGCCGCGCGGCAAAGTCACGGCTTTGATGGGTGCTTCGGGCGGCGGCAAGACGACGGTGCTTCGCCTGATCGGCGGCCAGCAGCGTGCGCAGCGCGGCCAGGTGCTGCTCGACGGCGTCGACGTCGGCGGCATGGACGTCAAGACGCTTTACGGCGCGCGTCGACGCATGGGCATGCTGTTCCAGTTCGGCGCGCTGTTCACCGACATGACGGTGTTCGAGAACGTTGCCTTCCCTCTGCGCGAGCATACGCAGCTCCCCGAACCGTTGATCCGCGACATCGTGCTGATGAAGCTCGACGCGGTCGGTCTGCGCGGTGCGCGCGACCTGATGCCGAGCGAAGTCTCCGGCGGCATGGCGCGCCGCGTCGCGCTGGCCCGTGCCATTGCGCTCGA
>JAQGMX010000065.1 GCA_028292145.1 Variovorax sp. | reverse complement strand
ACTTGCGGACGAAGTCGCGCACGCTGTACTGCACGCCGGTGGCGATCACGAAGTCCTTGGCCACGTCCTGCTGCAGCATCATCCACTGCATGCGGACGTAGTCCTTGGCATGGCCCCAGTCGCGCAGCGCGTCCAGGTTGCCGACGAACAGGCACTTGTCCAGGCCCTGCGAGATGTTGCACATGCCGCGCGTGATCTTGCGGGTCACGAAGGTTTCGCCGCGACGCGGGCTCTCGTGGTTGAACAGCACGCCGTTGCAGGCGTACATGCCGTAGGCCTCGCGGTAGTTCTTGGTGATCCAGTAGGCGTAGAGCTTGGCCACGCCGTACGGGCTGCGCGGATAGAAAGGCGTGCTCTCGCGCTGCGGGATTTCCTGGACCAGGCCGTACAGCTCGCTGGTGCTGGCTTGGTAGAAGCGCGTCTTGTCCTGCAGACCGAGCAGGCGCACGGCTTCAAGCAAGCGCAGCGTACCGATCGCATCGACGTCGGCGGTGTATTCCGGCGCCTCGAAGCTCACGGCCACATGGCTCTGGGCACCCAGGTTGTAGATCTCGTCCGGCTGAACCTGCTGCACGATGCGCGTCAGGTTGCTGGTGTCGGTCAGATCGCCGTAGTGCAGGTGCAGGTTGCGGTTGGCTTCGTGCGGATCCTGATACAGGTGATCGATCCGCTCGGTATTGAAGGAAGACGCACGGCGCTTGATGCCGTGGACCTCATAGCCCTTTTCCAGCAGGAATTCGGCAAGGTACGAGCCATCCTGGCCGGTGATGCCGGTGATGAGTGCTTTTTTGGAGGAAGTAGTCATTTCTTGAGAGCGTTGATGGGGGTGACGCGACCGTAGGTGTCGTCGTAGCGAACGATGTCGTCTTCGCCGAGGTAGCCGCCGGATTGGACTTCGATCACTTCAAGCATGACCTTGCCCGGATTTTCCAGCCGATGAACAGTGCCCAGCGGGATGTAGACGGATTCATTTTCGCGCACCATCACGGTCTCCTCGTCGCGGGTAACCAGCGCGGTGCCCTTGACGACGACCCAATGTTCGGCGCGGTGGTGGTGCATCTGCAGCGACAGCTTGGCGCCCGGCTTGACCGTCAGGCGCTTGACCTGGAAGCGCTCGCCCGAGTCGACGCCGTCGTAGGCGCCCCACGGACGCGCCACGCGGCGGTGCTCGATGGCTTCGCTGCGGCCTTCGCGGTTCAGCATCGCGACGACGTCCTTGACCTGCTCTGCGTACTTGACGTTCGCGACCAGCACCGCGTCCTGCGTGTCCACGATGATCAGGTCTTCGGTGCCCAGGGCCACCACCGGACGCAGCGGGGCGTGCACGAAGGTGTTGCGGGCATTCAGCGCGCTCGCCATGCCGTTCAGGCGGTTGCCGGAATCGTCGGCCGGGTAGAGGTTGGCGACCGCGTTCCAGCTGCCGACGTCGCTCCATGCGCCTTCGAACTTCACGACGGCGATCTTCTTGTGGTTCTCGAGCACCGCGTAGTCGATGCTTTCGCTACGGCATGCCGAGAAGGCATCGCGATCAAGACGCAGGAAATTGCCGTCGGGTGCCGTCGAAGCGGTGGCTTTCTGGCAGGCGGCGAGGATGTCGGGCGCCTGCTCGCGCAGCGCTTCGATCAGCGTGCCGGCACGGACCAGGAAGATGCCCGCGTTCCAGTAATAGCCGCCCTTGAGCAGCAGCGACTCGGCCACTTCGGCCGTCGGCTTCTCGACGAAGCGCTGAACCACGTTGCCTTCGGAGCCTTCCAGCGCCGCACCGGACTCGATATAGCCATAGGCCGTGCTCGGAAAGGTCGGAACGATGCCGAACGTGACGATCTGGCCGGCAAGGGCGGCAGGGACGCCCGCGCGCACCGTCTTGGCGAAAGCTTCGGCGTCGGGGATGTGGTGATCGGCCGGCGCGAACAGCAACAGGTCGTCCGCGTCGGCGAGCAACGCGGCCGCGGCCATCGCGGCTGCAGTGTTGCGGCCGACCGGCTCGAGGATCTGCTTGCCCGTGACCTTGGCTGCCTCGAGCGCTTCCTGCACCAGGAAACGATGGTCGTCCGACGCGACACAGGTGATGGTGGCGTTGAGCGAGCGGAGACGTTCGAGCGTCAGTTGCAGCAGGCTCTTGCCGTCGATCAGCGGTGCGAACTGCTTGGGCAGTGCCTTGCGCGACAGGGGCCAGAGACGCGTACCGCTGCCGCCACAGAGGACTACAGGATGAATGGAGGTGGTCATGATGTAAGAAGCGGCAATGATTGGAGAAAAGTGCGTGATCCTAGGGGGAGAGACGGCAACCCCCAAGGAACGTGAGAACTAAAGCAGTCGCAGAATGTAACTTAATATTGCAAGAGTTGACTAGCCTACAGTGCCGCTCACCACCCGTCGAGTCGGTCGAAACCGTGAAATAACAGGCGAAATGCGTACACAGAACGTTTCAAACGAAGGCTATCTTTAAGGATAAGCACCAATTTTCATATTTTTTTCTTCGAGTGCGGCTGTGGATAATCCGTCACTTGCTGCGCAAAGCAGCCTTGCATAGACAAAAAAAGGACACAGACTCCCATGATCCTGGTTACCGGCGGCGCTGGCTTCATCGGCGCAAATTTCGTACTCGACTGGCTCGCTGCAAACAGCGAGCCGGTGGTCAATCTCGACAAGCTGACTTACGCAGGCAACCTCGAGACGCTGGCGTCGCTCAAGGGCAATCCGTCTCACATCTTTGTGCAGGGCGACATCGGCGACAGCGAACTCATCGATCGTCTGCTGGCGCAGCACCAGCCGCGCGCCATTGTGAACTTCGCCGCCGAGTCGCATGTCGACCGGTCCATCCATGGCCCCGAGGACTTCGTGCAGACCAACGTGCTCGGGACGTTCCGGCTGCTCGAAGCCACGCGCGGCTACTGGAACACGCTGCCGGCCGATCGCAAGGCGGCCTTCCGTTTCCTGCATGTGTCGACCGACGAGGTCTACGGCTCGCTCTCGGCCACCGACGCGGCCTTCACCGAGGATCATGCCTTCGAGCCCAACAGCCCGTATTCGGCGAGCAAGGCGGCGAGCGACCATCTCGTGCGTGCCTGGCAC
>JAQGMX010000062.1 GCA_028292145.1 Variovorax sp. | reverse complement strand
GCGACATGGCCGGGTATCCGCGAGATCGAGTGCTCGGCCGGGTCGGTGCCGACGATGCCGGTGGTCACGACCAGATCCGTGCCGCGTTCCAGGAGCACGCGCCAGTGCTCGTCGAGCCGCATGATGAGATCGGCGACCGCGAACATCGCGTCGTGACGCAACCATCGCGGCACCACGCCCGAATGCTGCGCATCGCCGTGGCAGACGATGCGGTTGTGACGCACATTGCCGCGGATGCCCGACACGACGGCGAGCGGCAGCTGGCGCGCGATCATCACCGGCCCCTGCTCGATGTGCAGCTCGACGAAAGCCTTCACGCGGGCCTTGTCGAAAAGCACCTGTTGCGCGGCGATCGCATCGACATCGGCACCGCAGGCGCGCATGCAGTCGACCATCGACTCGCCGGTGGCGCGTTGTTTCAGGGCGAGATCGGCCGGGCTGATCTTTCCGAACAAGGCGCCGGAGCCGATGTAGGCCTTGCCGAACCAGGCGCTCTCTTCGCCGCGGAAAGCCACGACTTCCAGCGGCTGCGCGTACGAAATGCCGCTTCTCTTCTGATCGATCAGGCACAGCAGGCCGGCGACGACGCCTGCATAGCCGTCGAAGTTGCCGCCCTGCGGTACGGAGTCGATGTGGGAGCCGGTCCAGGAGACGGCTTGCGCGCTTTCGGTTTCCGGCACGCTGAAGACGACGTTTGCTGCGCGGTCGTCATGAACGGCGAGGCCTTCCTTCCTGGCGAATTCCCGCAGGTAGTCTGCCGTAGCCGATTCGCCTTGGCCGTAGCTCTCGCGCGTGACGCCGATGCCATCGAAAGACAAGTCGCGAACGTCGGAAAACAGTTTCTCGGCCAGTGGCCGAAGGGATGAGATGGTCATGTCGCAGTCAAGCGCTGCGGCGCGCTGGCCGCTAACGGGAAGAACTTGCAGCTTCCGTGCCAAGACGTGGGAGGCGGCATCGATCTCGCGCGCTAGTCCTTTTTGGCTGCCGCCTTCTTCGCAGCTGTCTTCTTGGTCGCGGTCTTCTTCGTTGCTGCCTTTTTCGCCGCCGCTTTCTTGGCCGGCTTGGCAGTTTCCTCCGACTTCTCGAAATCCTCCTTGTCCGGCGCTCCCTCTTCGCCCTTCTTGCGCATGTGCTCACCGCTGCCGTTCTTGATGCGCTCCTGCTTGGCGTGGATGTTGGCGTACAGACCTTTTTTCGCGGGCATGGCTGACTCCTGTGCTTTCCTGTGACTGGAGGAGCAAAGCTAGCTGCCTTCGCAAGGATCGGGAAGCGCCCGCATCGCATGCCTGCGTAGGAAAGAACGCGACTTCAGTACGGCGCCGGCTTCGGGCTCAACGCGTAGATCAGCGCCCCGACCAGCACCACACCGGTCGCGCACAGAAAGATCCAAGAATAGGTTCCGGCCGCATCCCACCCGTTGCGCTGGCTCGCGTCCGCAATCAGCCCGAAAGCCCACGACGTCGCGGCCGAACCTAGAAACACGAAGGTATTCAAAACGCCGAGTCCGCGCCCGCGCAGCGACTTCGGCACCATCCCGCGCCCGTGCGCCATCACCAGCGGATGCACCATGCCGACGGTCGCCAGCAGCGTGAGCAGCAACACGCCGGGCAGCAGTCCCGCATCCGGCCCGTACGAGAGCAGCGCGCCGCATGAAAACGACATCAGCGCCCAGCCGAGGATGGTCGTTTTGATGCCCTTGCGGCGCACCAGCAACGGCAGCAGCAGGGCGGTTGCGAAGCCGCCCAGGCTGACCAGCCCGAGCATCAGGCCGCGCGAACCGGCGTCGAGCCCGAAAACGTCGGCGAGATAAGGGCCGCCCCAGGCGTTGCGGAAAGTGGTGCCGGCCGCCAGCGCAACGCACAGCGGAATCAGCGTCCACATCGCGGGTAGCGTCAGCAACCGGGCGCTGCCGTGCAGCAGGGTGAGGGTGCTTTCCTCGCGCGCGTCGGCATGGCCTTCGTCGCGCACGTTGCGCCAGACGCCGATGCAGGCCAGCAGCATGCAGACCGCCGCGACGGAAAGCGCCGGGCGCCAGCCGAAGCGGTGCGCGGCCCAGCCCAGCGGGGCGGTGGCGAACAGCGCGCCGATCATCGAGATCGCATTCGCGCGGCTGATGACGGTGACGTAGCGGTGCACCGGCAATTGCTCCGACGCGTAATGCATCAGTCCCATGAAGACCGGCGCGCAGGCCAGGCCGAGCCCGGCCTGCGCCACCATGGCGGTGGCGCCCCCCGGCGCAATGACGAAAAGCACCGATGCCGCCACGCCGATCAACATCAGCAACCGGGTCGGCGCGCCGACGCCGTAGCGGTCGAAAGCCACGCCGACCGGCACCTGCGCCACCGCGAAAGCCAGGAAGAAGCAGGACGACAGCGAGCCGAAGCCGGCCGGCGACAGGCCGAGGTCGTGCTGAAGCTCGGGTGCGATGACGGCAAGGCAGGTACGGAAGAACTGGCTGAGCGCGAAAGCGAAGGTGAGTGCGCGGATGCCGCGCAGTGGATCGTTGGAAAGCATCGGGTGAGAATCTCACATATGACACGACTTTCCTTTTCCCTCCTTCCCGCCGCGCTTGCCGTCGCAGGCGCCCTGTGCCTCGTTTCGCAGGGTGCCGCGGCGGACACGCTCAAGAAGCCGGCGCTCGACCGGCTCGCCGCCATGCCGGCGTTGCAGAAGGCGCCGGACTTCAGGCGCTTCCTGTCGCAGGCCGCCGGCTCCCGCGGCGCCTCGCCGTCGCTCAAGAAAGCCGCTGCCGCCTATGCGGCGAAGTGGCCGCTGACCGGCGACGACCAGGTCAACGTGAGCCGCATGCTGGGCCTCTACAACAGGCTGCATCACCACGACGCGGTGATTGCGAGCATCACCGAGATGGTCGCGATCCCGACGGTGCGCGCCGCCAACGTGCCGCCGCACGAGAGCCCGGCCATCATCGAGAT
>JAQGMX010000043.1 GCA_028292145.1 Variovorax sp. | reverse complement strand
GCTGCTGCGGTTCCAGACCGGGAATGACTTCCGACTTGATCTGCTGACGCGTGTAAGCCTCGATGTCGAAGATCTTCCGGCGATCGCGGAACTCGGCGAACGTGATGGCCAGGCCATCGCGACCGGCGCGGCCGGTACGGCCGATGCGGTGGGTGTAATCCTCGGCCTTCATCGGCAGGCCGAAGTTGAAGACGTGCGTGATGGTAGGCACGTCGATGCCGCGAGCGGCAACGTCGGTCGCAACCAGGATCTGCACCTGACCTTGGCGCAGGGCCATCAGGCGGCGATTGCGCAGGCCCTGGCTCAGGGCACCGTGCAGTGCGACGGCGCTGAAGCCGTCTTGCTGCAGGTCGTTGGCCAGACCGTCGCACTCGACTTGGGTGCTGGCGAAAACGATCGCCTGATTGATGGTCGTGTCACGCAGCCAGTGGTCGAGCAGCTTGCGCTTGTGCATCGTGTTGTCGGCCCAGAACAGCGACTGCTTGATGTTCGCGTGCTTTTCTTGCGGCGAATCGATCTGCACCTTCTGCGGCTGACGCATCACGCGGGTCGCGAGTTGCTGGATGCGCGGCGCGAACGTGGCGCTGAACATCATGGTCTGCTTGCGCTGGATCGTGAGCTGGTTGACTTCCGCGAGGTCGTCGGAGAAGCCCAGGTCGAGCATGCGGTCGGCTTCGTCGACAACCAGGAACTGCACCTGATCGAGCTTGATCTGCATCGAACGCTGCAGGTCGAGCAGACGGCCCGGCGTCGCAACGACGAGGTTGGCGTTCTGCAGCTTGGCGATCTGCAGCTGGTACGGCATACCGCCGACCACGCTGGCCACGCGCAGGCCGCGGCAATGCTTGACCAGGTCGATGGCGTCGTGCGCAACTTGCTGGGCGAGTTCGCGCGTCGGGCAAAGAATCAGCGCACCGGGCGTTGCGGCCTTGAAATTGCGCGTGTTGGTCGGATCCTTGCGCTTGGCCTTCTTCGGCGGCGTTTCACCGCGCTCGGCAGCTTCGGCTGCCTGGCGCTGGAATTCGGCCTTTGCAAGCGCTTCGGCTTCGGCTTCCTGCTTGAGCAGGGTATGCAGCACGGGCAGCAGGAAGGCGGCGGTCTTGCCGCTGCCGGTCTGGCTCGACACCATCAGGTCGATGAGGCGAGCGTCGCCGTCGTCGGAGCTGGTCAGGGCAAGCGGGATGACCTTGTCTTGAACCGTGGTCGGCTGGTCGTAGCCGAGGTCGGCGACAGCAGCAACCAGTTCGGCAGCCAGGCCGAGGCGGACGAAGCCGTTCGGCAGGACTGGCTTTTCGGCTTCGACCGGTGCATCGGCTGCAACGGATTCAGGCTCGTCCAGATCCAGCACAGCGATGCTGGTCAGGTCATCGGTGGTTGCCGCAATGGCGAATTCATCAGATTGCACAGGCGCGAAATCGCCCTGCGCTACGTAAGCGTCGGTCATATTTATCTCATACGCGAGCGCTGCCGTAGGCGGCGCTCCGTCGGGTGGTGAAAAACATCAACCATCCAACGACATTCAACTGAGCTGCTCAACCTGCCGGAATTTCCGGAGGGTTCGCCTCGGCTGCGGCCCTTTCGGTCGGGCGCGTGTGCAAGATAGGGAGATGCAAGAAACGCTGCGGCTGTGCAGCGAAGCCTCGAATTATGGCACGTTTGCGGGTTTTTACCTAATCATCCAGACGAAGAAAGGTTTCACGGTAGTGCGCAAGCTCTTCGATGGACTCGTGGACGTCGGCCAGTGCCGTGTGCGCCTGCTGCTTCTTGAAGGCGGCGTAGGCAGCCGGCTTCCAGCGCTTGGCCAGTTCCTTGAGCGTGCTGACGTCGAGATTGCGGTAATGGAAGTAAGCCTCCAGCTTGGGCATGAACTTCACCAGGAAGCGCCGGTCCTGGCCGATGGTGTTGCCGCACATCGGCGAGCCCTGCTTCGGTATGTAGCGCGAGATGAACTCGAGCAGTTGTTTTTCCGCCTCGGCTTCGTCGACCGTCGAGGCTTTCACCTTGTCGATCAGGCCGCTTCGGCCATGCGTGCCTTTGTTCCAGCTGTCCATCGCATCGAGCACTTCATCGCTCTGGTGCACGACGATCACGGGGCCGTCGATGCGCGGCGTGAGATTCGGGCCAGTCACGACGACGGCGATCTCGATCAATCGCTCTTTCTCAGGGTCGAGGCCGGTCATTTCGCAGTCGAGCCAGACCAGGTTCTGGTCGCTTTTCTTCAGCACGGGTACCGGCGCGGCCGGTGTCGGGTCAAGGGATTCAGGCATCGCGAGATTGTCGCCGAAGCTAAACTCGCGCCCCATGCCCGATTCGCTTGTCCTGACCTATGCCTTCGCCGCTGCGCTCGTCGCAGGACTCGCCGTCAAATTCTGGCTCGCGTCGCGGCAGATGCGCCACGTGACGCAGCATCGCGACACGGTTCCGCCCGCCTTCGTCGGCACCATGACGCTGGCCGCGCATCGCAAGGCCGCCGACTACACCATCGCCAAGTCGCGCTTCGGCCTCGTCGAAACCGCGTGGAGCACCGCCATCCTGCTCTGCTGGACGCTGTTGGGCGGCATCGACATCCTCAACAAGGTGTTGCTGGCCTGGATGGGCGGCGGCATGCTGCAGCAACTCACCCTGCTCGCCGCTTTCGCGGTGATCGGCGGGCTGCTCGACCTGCCTTTCACGCTTTGGCAGACGTTCCGGCTGGAAGAGCGCTTCGGCTTCAACAAGATCACTTTCAAGCTCTGGCTGGCAGATGCGGTCAAGGGCACGCTGGTCGGTACGCTGATCGGCCTGCCGATCGCCGCGCTCATCCTCTGGATCATGGCCGCGGCCGGTACTTTCTGGTGGGCCTGGGCCTGGGCGGCATGGATGGGTTTCAACTTGCTGCTGATGCTGGTCTACCCGACGTTCATCGCGCCGCTGTTCAACAAGTTCCAGCCGCTGGACGACGCCACGCTCAAGGCGCGCGTCACGGCGCTGATGCAGCGTTGCGGGTTCGCGGCGAAGGGTTTGTTCGTCATGGACGGCAGCCGCCGCAGTGCGCATGCCAACGCGTACTTCACCGGCTTCGGCGCCAGCAAGCGCGTGGTGTTCTACGACACGCTTCTGCGCCAGCTGAATGCCGGCGAGGTCGAGGCCGTACTGGCCCACGAACTCGGACATTTCAAGCATCGGCACATCGTGAAACGCATGGTGATGATGTTCGCGATGAGTCTGGCCGGCTTCGCGTTGCTCGGCTGGCTGTCGGGGCAGGCCTGGTTCTATGCAGGTCTCGGCGTACAGCCGAACATGTCCGCGCCCAACGATGCGTTGGCGCTGCTGCTCTTCATGATGGCCGTTCCGGTCTTCGGCTTCTTCGTCGCGCCGCTCACGGCCCGCCTGTCGCGCAAGCACGAGTTCGAAGCCGATGCCTACGCGGTCGCACAGACCAGCGGCGCCGACCTGTCGGCCGCTCTGCTCAAGCTTTACCAGGACAACGCATCGACGCTCACGCCCGATCCGCTGTTCGTCAAGTTCTACTATTCGCATCCGCCAGCTTCCGAGCGCCTCGCGCGCATGGCGGCGGCCTGACAGGAGTTTCGTTCCCATGACCAGCATGCTCGTTATCAAAGACTGGGCCGCAGAGAAGCAGAAACGGCGCGCGCTCGGCGCCACCGAGATCGTCAGCGGCCTGTCGCGGATCGACGGCTGGAAACTGACCGGCGACGGCGATGACGTGGCCATCGAGAAGACGTTCAGCTTTGCGAACTACTTCGAAACCATCGCCTTCGTCAACGCGCTGGCCTTCATCGCCCACCGCCAGGACCATCACCCCGATCTTTCGGTGCACTACAACCGCTGTGTCGTGCGCTTCAACACGCACGACGTCGCCGGAATCTCGCAGACCGACCTCGACTGCGCGGCGCAGGCCAACGCGCTGCTGGCCGCCCCGGCTGCGGCATGAGCGGCATGAAAGAGAACCTCGCGCGTGGCTAAGCGGCATGGCGCTGCGAGCGCCGCCGCGCTCAACGACGGGTTGGTCGTTGCCAGCCACGGCCGTCACTGTCTGGTGGAAACACCGGCCGGCGAACGGCTGATCTGCCATCCGCGAGGCAAGAAAAGCACGGCCGTCGTCGGCGACCGCGTGCGCTGGCAGTCGAGCGAAGACGAAGGCACGATCGAACAGGTCGTGCCGCGCAAGAACCTGTTCTATCGGCAGGACGAGATCCGCACCAAATCTTTTGCGGCCAACCTCGACCACGTGCTGATCCTGATCGCGGCCGAGCCCGAGTTTTCCGAGCATCAGCTGGCACGCGCGCTGATTGCCGCCGAAGCCGAGCGCATCACGCCGATCATCGCGCTCAACAAGAGCGATCTGGTGGTGCCTTTCGAGCGCGCATGGGCGCGGCTCGCGCCCTACCGGCGCATGCATCACGGCGTGATTCCGCTGTCGCTCACCGCATCGGGCGACGTCGATCGCGTTTCGCTGCTGAAGTTGCTCGAAGGCAAGACCACGCTGGTGCTGGGACCGTCGGGCGCCGGCAAGAGCACGCTGATCAACCTGCTGGTGCCGGGCGCCACCGCGCTGACCAACGAGATTTCCTACGCGCTCAACTCCGGCAAGCACACGACCACCAGCACGACCTGGTACTGGGTCGACGCCGAACGCAAGACCGCGCTGATCGATTCACCGGGCTTCC
>JAQGMX010000028.1 GCA_028292145.1 Variovorax sp. | reverse complement strand
ACGTCGGTGTGGCCGTAGCTGGTGTGGATGTCCCAGTGCTCGATCTGCACCGTCGCTGGCAGCAGATAGTCGGCGTAATCGGCGGTGTCGGTGCGGAATTGCTCCAGCACGACGGTGAACAAATCTTCTCGCCCGAAACCGGCCGCGACGCTGCCCGAATCCGGCGCCACCGCCACCGGATTGCTGTTGTAGACCACCACCGCCTTCACCGGACCGCCGCCCGACAGCGCATCGGCATCGCCGGCCAGCGCATCGCCGATGCGGCTCATGTTGACGGTGCGCGGTCGGCGACCGGCCAGCAGGTCGGGACGCTGCAGCGCGGCGCGGTCGACCGGGAACGCGCCCGATGCGCTCAGCAGCATCCCGCCGGCACGTTCGCGCCAGGCGCCGACCAGCGCCGGCAGACACGCCACCGCGCGCACTGCGTTGCCGCCACCGCGCACGCGCTGCATGCCGTAGTTGAGCCGAATGGCAGCCGGCTTCGTCGTGCCGTAATCGCGTGCCAGGGCGACGATCTGTGCCTCCGGCACGCCGCACACCGCCGCCGCACGAGCCGGCGGCCATTGCAGCGCGCGTTCCCGCAGCGCGTCCCAGCCGAGCGTGTGCTGCGCGATGTAGTCGTGATCGAGCCAGTCGTTGACGATCAGCTCGTGCATCAACGCCAGGGCCAGCGCGGCGTCGGTGCCGGGCAGCAGCGCGATATGCTCGTCGCACTTGTCGGCGGTCTCGGACTTGCGCGGGTCGATGCAGACCAGCTTGGCGCCGGCGCGCTTGGCCGCCTGCGCATGGCGCCAGAAGTGCAGGTTGCTGCCGATCGAGTTGCTGCCCCAGATCAGGATCAGTTTCGACTCGGCGAAGAACTCGACGCGCATGCCGAGCTTGCCGCCCAGCGTGTAGCCGAGCGCCTCGCCGCCGGCCGAGGAGCAGATCGTGCGGTCGAGCAGCGACGCGCCGAGCTTGTGGAAGAAGCGCCGGTCCATCGATTCGCCCTGCACCAGCCCCATCGTGCCGGCGTAGCTGTACGGCAACACGGCTTCCGCCCCGTGCGCATCGACCACCGAACGCAGGCGCGCGGCGATCTCGTCGAGCGCGACGTCCCACGACACCGGCTCGAACTGCGCGCCGCCCGAAGCGCCTTTGACACCGACGCGCCGCATCGGCTGCAGTACCCGCTCGGGATGCGTGCAGCGCTCCAGATAGCGCGACACCTTCGCGCACAGCACGCCGCCGGTGTGCGGATGCGCCGAATTGCCCTGCAGCTTGATCGCAACGCCGTTCTGGACGGTGGTGACCAGCGAACAGGTGTCGGGGCAATCGTGCGGGCAGGCGCCGAGGACGGTGGTGGTGGCGGAGGAAGGCGCTTGGGCAGTCATCGCCACAGTCTAAGTTCTCGGCCAAATCCGAGCAGGACGCTCACCAGCGCGGGATCGTCTCGTCCTTGAGCTGGCGGCGCAGCACGCCGTAGTCGGGCACCACGCTCTCCACGGTTTTCCAGAAGCGCGGGCTGTGGTCCATGAAGCGCAGATGGCTGAGCTCGTGCGCGACCACGTAATCGAGCACCGGCATGCGGAAATGCACCAGCCGCCAGTGCAGCCGGATCGCACCGCTCGAACTCGCGCTGCCCCAGCGCGTGGCCGCGTTCGACAGCGACAGCTGGGTCCAGCGCACCGCCAGCAATCGAGCGAAATGATCCAGCCGCTCGGTGAAGATCGCGCGCGCCTGGCGCAGCAGCCAGGCCTGCACCGCGTCGCAGATCTGCTTCTGCGTGGCGTCGGGCGTCAGGGCGATCCGCAGGATGCGCGCTTCGGCGTCGAAAACGCCCCTGCCCGGCCGCCCCTGCGTCGCATCCAGCCGCACCTCCACGCTCTCGCCCAGAAACGGAAAGCGCACGCCGTCGCGCCAGTCGATGCGCGCGGCTTCGAGCGTGGCATGGCGCTGCTTCGTCTCGGCCAGCTTGCGCAGGATCCAGTCCGCCTTGTCCTGCACGGCGGCATCGACGTCGCTCAGCGCCACCCAGCGCGGCGCGCGAACCGACAGCCCGTCCGCGCCGACGACGAAGCCGATCGTCCGGCGCTGGCCGCGCGTGAACTCGTAGGCGATGCGGGTGTCGCCGAGCGCGATCTCTCGCGTGGCGCGGGGATGGGCGAACAGCGCGCTCACGCTCACCGGGCCTCGTAGGCCGCGGGATCGAGCCGGCGCATCTCGGCTTCGATCCAGGCTTCGACTTCGCGCATCAGCTCGTCCGGTTTGCGGCCGGCACTCGGAATCGCCGGCCCGATCGACACGTCGACCACGCCCGGCCGCTTGATGAAGGCCTTGCGCGGCCAGACGCGCGCCGATGTCACCGCGATCGGTATCACCGGCGCGCCGGTGTCGATCGCCAGCCGCGTGCCGCCGGTCTTGTAGACGCCCTGCTGGCCGCGCGGAATTCGCGTGCCCTCGGGAAACATGATGATCCAGATGCCCTGGGCCAGCAGCAGCTTGCCCTGCGCCACGACCTTGTTGAAAGCGCGCGCCTTCTGCTTGCGGTCGATGTGGATCATGTCCAGCCGCGCCATCGCCCAGCCGAAGAAGGGCACGTAGATCAGCTCCTTCTTGAAGACGTAGGCCAGCGGATGCGGCATCAGCGTCGGCATCAGGAAGGTTTCGAGCGTGGACTGGTGCTTGACCAGCAGCACCGCGCCGGCACGCTTTTCCTGCGGCAGGTTCTCCATGCCGGTAACGCGCGTGCGGATGCCGAGAATCATGCGCGCGCCGCTCACGGCCCAGCCGAGCCAGCGCTCCGCCATCCAGTACAGCGGCTCGCCGCGCCGCCAGATCGAGGCGACGCACATGATGATTCCCCACGGGATCACCGTGACCAGCATCCAGAGCATGTGAACGACCGAGCGCAGGAACGCCACCGAGGTTTGCACGAAACGACTCATCAAATAGCGACTTGCAGCGCGGTTTTCTCGGCCTCGCGGGCCAGCAGGAAGGCGACGAATGCAGCCAGGTCTTCATGCACATGCGTGCCGGCGGGGTATTCGGGCGGCAACGGGTTCATGCCCCGGCATGCGGCGCCCATGCCGGTCAGCAATAGGTGCGGTTCACAGCCGGCAGCGGCGCCGGCCTGCAAATCGCGCAGGCTGTCGCCGGCCGTCGGCACGCCGGCCAGGTCGATGCCGTAGCGCTCGCCGATCTGGATGAACAGCCCCGGCTTGGGCTTGCGGCAGTTGCAGTCCTCGTCGGGGCTGTGCGGGCAATAGAAGATCGCATCGATCTTTCCGCCCACGGCCGCCAGCATCTTGTGCATCTTGGCGTGCATCGCGTTCAGCGAAGCCACGTCGAACAGCCCGCGCCCGAGCCCCGACTGGTTGGACGCGATCACCACCCGCCAACCGGCATGGTTGAGCCGCGCGATCGCTTCCAGCGCGCTCGGCAGCGCCGTCCATTCGACCTCGCTCTTGACGAAGTCGTCGCGGTGCAGGTTGATGCTGCCGTTGCGGTCGAGGATGACGAGTTTCATGGTGTGGCCCGTGAAGAGGCGTTGACGATGCGGCGTTGCAGCCAGCCCAGGAGCGGTTCGACCGGATGGCGCGTTGCATCGAGCGCGTGAAGGCGCAAGCGCATCACGTCAGGGTCGATCAGCTTTTCGTGCAGCAGAATTTCAACGAACTCGGCGTCCTTGTCGCGACCTGCAACGCACTTGGACACGGCGAGGTCGTGCAGTTCCGGGCAGATCACAGTCAACTCGCCCACATAGTGAAGACTGGAACGCGCCATCCAGTCAGCAGGCATCACCGCGGTTTCCGGACCTACGCCATCCGCGTGATAGCCGAAGGTGTCGTCGAAGCTTGACAATGCGCCGATGGCGCCGTCGATCAGATCGGCTTTTTCAGGGTGCAAAGCCGGGTACAGATCCAGCTCGCGCGAAACAAGCAGCGCCTCAGGGGCATAGGGCAGCAGGAAAAGAACCGCTTGGCTTCCGATCACCACAAACGACTGCTCTTGCGCGATGGCAGCAGCCGCGCGCGGCACGTGCTCTGCTTCGCTACGCCGCATGACCGCCCTGGCGCACGCCGCGCAACAGCGCGCCCCGCTCTCGCTGGGTCATGAGAACACCCACCGGGGAGACGTTACGCAAGGCGGTCGCGTGATCGCCGGTTCCGCACGTACCGGCCTCGATGGCGTCGACACCGGCATCAAGCATGGCTTGCCATTCGTCCCAATAAGGATCCGAGCGGGTGGAACCGGCCTGGATGCGCCAGCGCGACAAGGTGCTGCTCACCTCGGCAATGCGTTCCGGCTCTGCGCGCAAACGCTCGACTGCGAGGCGGTGCGCCTGCAGCAGGAATTCGTCGATCTGCTGTTGCCGGTTCATGGTTGTGAATTATCCAGCGGTGACGATCAGACGGCGAGCCGCTCCAGCATGGCCACGCGGTTCATCGCCGCATGCAGCGCGCGCAACAGGCCGACGCGGTTGAGCCGCAGATCGGTCTGCTCGGCATTCACCATCACGCCGTCGAAGAAGGCGTCGACCGGCGCGCGGAGTGCGGACAGCGTCTGCAGCGATGCCGTGTAGTCGCCGGCGGCGAACTGCGCATCGGCGGCAGGCACGATCTGCTGCATCGCGGCGTAGAGCGCTTTCTCGGCGGGCTCCTGCAGGAGAAGCTCGCTGACGTGGGCATCGGCTTCGGGGGACTTCTTGAGGATGTTGCCGATGCGCTTGTTGGCGGCGGCGAGTGCGGGGGCTTCGGGGAGTGCGGCGAAGGCGCGGACGGCGGCGAGCAACTTGGGCACGGTGCCCAGACGCTGCGGGCAAGAGGCGAGCACGGCGTCGACTTCCTGCGGGCTTGCGCCTTGTTCGCGCAGGCTGCCGGCCAGGCGGTCGAACATGAAGGTTTCGAGCGCGTCGATTGCCGCAGCATCGATTCCGGTGAAAGCGCCAGCCGCCTCGTCGAGCAAGACCCGCAGATCCAGCGCCAGATCCTTCTCAGTCAGCATCCGGATCACGCCCAGCGCATGCCGACGCAGCGCGAACGGATCGCGGTCGCCGGTCGGCAGGTTGCCGATGCCGAACATCCCGACCAACGTTTCCAGCTTGTCGGCCAGCGCGACGACGACGCCGACTTCGCCGCGCGGCAGCGTATCGCCGGCGAAGCGCGGCTTGTAGTGGTCTTCGATGGCATCGGCGACTTCCGTCGGCAGGCCGTCGTGCAGCGCGTAGTAGCGACCCATCGTGCCTTGCAGCTCGGGAAATTCGCCGACCATGTCGGTCACAAGATCGGTCTTGGCGAGCCTGGCCGCCTGCGCGGCATGCGCGGCTAGTTCGTCGCCGCCGAGCTGCGTCGCGATGGCGCCCGCGATGCGTTCCACGCGCGCGATCCGCTCGCCCTGCGTCCCAAGCTTGTTGTGATAGACCACCTTGTCCAGCGCCTCGACGCGCGACTCCAACGACTTCTTGCGGTCCTGGTCGAAGAAGAATTTGGCATCCGCCAGCCGCGGGCGCACCACGCGCTCGTTGCCGCCGACCACCGCGCTCGCGTCGTCCGGCGTGATGTTGCTGACGACCAGGAACTTGTTCGTGAGCCTGTCGGCCGCGTCGAGCAGCG
>JAQGMX010000012.1 GCA_028292145.1 Variovorax sp. | reverse complement strand
TTCTGGATCACCTTCGTCGGCTTCAACGGCACCTTCCTGGTGATGCACTGGACCGGTCTCATGGGCATGCCGCGACGGGTCTACACCTACGACAGCGGACTCGGCTGGGACATTCCCAACCTGGTGTCGTCGGTCTTCAGCTTCATGATGGCATTCGGCATCGCGACGGTGCTGCTCGACATCGCGCTGCACTTCCGCTTCGGCCGCAAGGCGCCGCCGAATCCGTGGAATGCCGGCACGATGGAATGGGCGATGCCGCTGCCGCCGCCTTCGTACAACTTCGCGAGCCAGGCCAGCCTTCCGATGTTCGAACCGCTCTGGGCAGAGCCTTCGTTGCCCGACACCATCGCGCAGGGCAAGCACGCGCTCGCCAATGCCGACCACGGCCGGCGAGAGATGCTGGGCACCGACCCGATCAGCGCCCAGGTGCGCGAAGTGATCCTGCTGCCGACCAGTTCCTGGTTGCCGCTGGTGAGCGGGCTGATGCTGAGCGCGCTGTGCATCCTGCTGCTGCTCAAGCAATACGGCCTGGCGGTTGCGGTCGCCGTTGCGACGGTCGTGGTGCTGCTGCGCTGGTCGTGGCTCAACGGCGCGCATCCGACGATGCGCGGCGGCGAAACACACGGGTTGCCGGCCGGGCTGCGGCTGCATCCGCAGACTTTCGACGGCCCCGGCCTCTGGGGCATGCGGCTGACTGTGCTGGCCGACGCTGCGCTGTACGGCTCGCTGGTGTTCGCCTGGTTCTTCCTCTGGACGGTGGCGCCGTCGTTCAAACCGCCGGCAGAGTCGCCGATCGGGCTGTGGCCGCTGCTCGGCGTCACGCTGGCGTTCGGTGCCGCGCAACTGCTGCTCGACGCGGCGCTGCGCCGTCTGCGCAAGGTGCGCGACGCGGGCAACGACCCCGGGCTGTCGCGGTGTCTGGCGCTGGTCTCCGGCTTCGGCTTCGCAGGCAGCGCCGGACTGGCCGCACTGCTCGCCGCCGCGCCGCTGCATCCGACGCTCGGCGCGCACGACGCAACGCTGGCCTTCACGCTGATCTTCCTGCTGGCGCACTGCGTGCTCGCATCGGTGCTGGCCGGACTGCAGGCGCTGCGCGTGCGGCGCGGCTACGTCGGTGCGCATGCGCCGTTCGAAATCGCCGTGGTGGCGCCGTTCTGGCGTTTCGTCACCGGTGCGCTGGCGGTCGCCTGGGCGGCTTTCGCGCTGCTCCCGATGGGTTTCGCACGCGGATGAAAACGCTGGCCGAACGTCCCTGGCAGCTGGTGCTGGGCCTCGGTGTCTGGGCGCTGTGGTTCCTGGCGGTCTACGTCGGCGTGTCGGTCGCCTGCGCGGTCGGTCCACCGCCGGCGGCGCAAGGTCCGTTCACGGCCGTGAATGCGGGATTGCTCGCACTGACGCTCGCGACAGCCGCGGGGCTGGGCTGGGCGGCGGTGGCCTGCGCGCGGTCGATGCGGCGGCTGCCGCCGGCATCGTTGTCGCCCGAGGCCAGCCGGCGCCGCTTCGTCGCTGGCGCATCGGTCGCGCTGTACGGCGCTGCGTCCGTCGCGACCGGATTCGTCGGCATTCCGCTGCTGGTGCTGCCGCCATGCGTCTGATCGCGCGCCGCGCGGCCGGACTGGTAGCGGCAGCGCTGCCACTGGCTGCAGGCGCGCACGGCAATGTGCTTTCCGGCGAAGGCGCGCATGCGCCGATCTGGCTGTCGCAGGGCCTGTTCGCAGCGGCCTGGCTGACGTACCTGATCGGCGCCGCACGCCGGTCGCCCGGCCTGCCGCGCCAATTGCTGTTCCACGGCGCGATGGCGCTCACCGGTTTCGCGCTGTTCGGTCCGTTCGACGAATGGGCTGATTCGAGCACCGCGATGCACATTGCCCAGCACATGCTGCTGATCGTCGGTGTCGCGCCGCTGGCGGTGCTGGCGCGACCGCTGCCGCAGTGGCGCTCCTGCATCGGTCGCGCCGCCGACATCGTCTGGCGACCGCTTCTGCGCGCCAGCCGGCATCCGTCGGCCTGCGCGCTGCTGCATGCGGCCGCAATCTGGATCTGGCATGCGCCAGGCCCGTACATGGCTGCGGTCGCCGACAACTGGCTGCATGTCGCCGAGCACGCGTCGTTCCTGTTCACCGGCTGGCTGTTCTGGTGGTCGGTGCTGCGCGCCGGCCGGCAAGATGCACTGGCAGCGGCGCTCGCCTTGCTTTTCACCGCGACGCACACCGGGATGCTCGGCGCGCTGCTGACCTTCGCCGGCCAACCGCTCTACGCCCGCGAATCGCAGGATCTGTGGGATCAGCAACTCGCCGGCCTGGTCATGTGGATCCCCGGTGGCGGCATCTACCTACTCGCCGCTGCGTGGGCGGGCTACCGATGGCTCTCTCAGGCGAAGGCAAAAGTACTCTTTGAAGGAGCTTAATCCAATGCAGCCCAAAGACAGCAACGTCGCGATATTCCCGGAAATCGATCCTCACAGCGGCCTGAAGATCGAAATCAAGCCCTACACCAGCCCAACCGGCGGTTGGGGCTCTGTCTCGTCGCTGGTGCAGCACACGCGGCATGAGGCGGCAGCCGGTGCGCTGGGCGAACTGGTCCGGCAGAACAAGCCCGACGGCTTCGCCTGCACCAGCTGCGCATGGGCCAAGCCGGCCAAGGCGCATCTTGCCGAATTCTGCGAAAACGGTGCCAAGGCGACTTTTGCGGAACTCACCAGCCGGCGCATCGGCGCGGAGTTCTTTGCCAAGCACACCGTCGGCGAATTACTGGATTGGCCCGATCACGACCTGGAGCACATGGGCCGGCTCACGGAGCCGCTGCGTTACGACGCCCACCAGGACCGCTACGTGCCTGTGAGCTGGGCCGAAGCCTTCGCGGATATCGGGAACCGTTTGCGCGTGATCGGCTCCGCGAATCCGGATGCGACGGTTTTCTACGCATCCGGCCGGGCGTCGCTGGAAACGTCTTACATGTACGCGATGCTGGCCCGGCTCTACGGCACCAACAACCTGCCCGACAGCTCGAACATGTGCCACGAAAGCACGTCGGTCGGACTGAAGGAAGCCATCGGACAGCCGGTCGGCACCGTGCGCATCGAGGATTTCGACCACACCGACTGCTTTCTGTTCTTCGGCCAGAACGTCGGCAGCAACAGCCCGCGCATGCTGCATCTGTTGCAGGCCGCGGCTCAGCGTGAGGTGCCCATCATCGTGTTCAATCCGCTGCGGGAACGCGGGCTCGAATATTTTGCGAGTCCGCAGAATCCGTTGCAGATGGCGACCGGCACATCGACCCGCATCGCCACGCAATATCTGCAGGTTCGCCCGGGCGGAGATATCGCCGCCATCACCGGCATGTGCAAGGCGCTGCTGGAAAAAGGCGAAAACGCGATCGACACCCGGTTCATCGCAGAGCACACGCATGGCTTCGAAACGTTCGCCGCATTCGTCCGTGCACAGGAATGGTCGACGATCGAGTCCGAGTCAGGCCTGTTGCAGGCCGACCTGAGCGAAGCCGCGCGTGTGTTCGCTGCGTCCAAGGCCGTGATGGGCGTCTACGGCATGGGCCTGACGCAGCACAAGCTCGGCGTCGACAACGTGCGGATGGTGACCAACCTGCTGCTGATGGGCGGCCACATCGGCAAGCCCGGCGCGGGGCTGTGCCCGGTGCGCGGACACTCGAACGTGCAGGGACAGCGAACGGTCGGCATCTCTGAGAAACCGGAACTGGTGCCGCTCGACCGGTTGGCCGAGCAATACAGCTTCAACCCGCCGCGGAAAAAGGGACTGAACACAGTGGAGACCTGCGAAGGCGTGCTCGACGGCAGCGTGCGTGCGTTCATCGGGCTCGGCGGCAACTTCATCCGGGCCGTTCCCGATCACCACCGCATCGAGCCGGCCTGGCGCGGACTGGAGCTCACGGTGCAGATCGCGACCAAGCTCAACCGCAGCCATCTCGTGAACGGCCGGGTCGCTTATCTTCTGCCGTGCCTGGGACGCATCGAGCGGGACGTGCAATTGGGCGGCGAGCAGACGGTGACCGTCGAAGACAGTACGTCGCGCATCCACGCATCGCGCGGACATCATTCGCCGGCCAGTTCCCATCTGCTGTCGGAGCCACGGATCGTGGCCGGCATTGCCAAGGCCACGCTGACCCCCAATCCGAAGATCGACTGGGACACCTGGACTTCCGACTACACCCGCATCCGCAACGACATCGAGGAAACCTATCCCGACGACTTCCGCGACTTCAATGCACGCATGCACCAGCCGGGCGGATTTCCGAGGCCGCTTGCGGCCAACGAGCGCAAGTGGAAAACCAAAACCGGCAAGGCCGAGTTCAAGGTGCCCGCATCGCTGTGCGCCGCCTTCGATGGCGACGGCGGATCGGACGTGTTGCGGCTGATGACGATGCGCAGCAACGACCAGTTCAACACCACCATCTACGGCTACGACGACCGGTTGCGCGGCATCCATGGGACGCGCGAAGTGTTGCTGATGAACCAGTCGGACATTACGCGCTTCGGCTTCGTCGAAGGTCAGATCGTCACGCTCGCCAGTGCGGGCGGCACGGGTAACGATGGCATCGCGCGCGAAGTGCACGGGTTGCGCGTGACCGCCTACGACATGCCGGCAGGGAGTTGCGGGGCCTACTACCCGGAGTGCAATCCGGTGATGCCGCTCTATCAGCACGCCGAAGAAAGCATGGTGCCGGCAGCCAAATCGGTGCCGGTGCGGGTCAGGGCGTAGCTGGATTGCCGGCGTCTGCTGCGGACGCGTAGGGCGGCACATGACCGCCCAGCGCCAGGTAGCTCGCCACGCTGAGCATCAGCTCGATGTTCACCTGCTCCGGGTCGCGCGGCACGACGTCGTAGTGGCACAACGTACCCAGAATCGTCCCGGCACTGTCCATCACCGGAACGCCGCAGTAGGTCAGAACCTCCGTACGGGCCGGATGCGCGGCCAGACGCTCGTCGATGAGCGCGTTGGGCGTCTTGAACGGCTTGCCCGTTTCGCGCACGTAACAGCAGTACGTCGCGTTTTCGGGCACCTCGGCGGCGGTCGTGACGGTCGGGTTCTCACGGTCGTAGTGCACGACCGCATTCGCCTTGCCGTTCTCGAACCGCCAGATGCCGATGAAACGGTAATCGGTGCGCTTGAGCAGGCCGGCCAACGCCGTGCGCAGGTCCTTGCTCTTCAGGGTAACGACGAAATCGGCAAAAGCCCGGCTCAGTTCTCGGTCCATGGCGATCTCTCGGCTAAGAATAAAAAGAAGCCTGATGGTACTTGCGGACTCGCGCACCGGCGGAACGTGACGTAATACCGTTACATTGTGAAAAATATCATGCCCCTCTCCAATCTCTGGCAGACCCAGCTCGAAGCGCAGCGACGCGGCATCGGCAGGGAAATTCACGATGTCGTCGGCAGTGCGCTCGCTGCCGTGCACTTCGATCTCTCCTGGCTTGCACGTCAACCGCCGCGCGACCCCGAAACCGCCGAACGCCTCGCATCGGCGCAGGCTGCACTGCAAGCGGCGATGGAGGCGACGCGCAATGCCGTCGCGCAGCTCTATCCGCCAGATCTTTCGGAAGGGCTTGCGCCGGCGATTGCGCGGCTGGTTGCCGACTTCGGTCGCCGTACCGGCATCGACGCCAACTTCGATGCGGCCGACGAGATCGACCTGCCCTCGCCACAGCAACTTGCCGTCTATCGCACCGCCCAGGAGGCGCTGACCAACATCGCCCGCCATGCGCAGTCGCGGCGGGTTCGCCTGACCCTGCGCAACGAGGGCACCGATCACGCGGTGCTCGAAGTTCGCGACGACGGGCTCGGCTTCATGCCCGAAGCCGTTGCCGCGCAGACCGATAGCTTCGGCCTCCGCGGGCTTGCCGAACGCGCACGGGCGGTGGGCGGCGCGCTCGACATCGTCAGCCATCCAGGCCGCGGCACGGCGGTGACGCTGACCCTGCCCCGCCGGGAGGCGCCATGATCGAAGTCGTTCTGTGCGACGACCATGCGCTGGTGCGGCGCGGCATCCGCCAGACGCTGGCAGAAGCCGTCGACATCCGCGTGGCCGGCGAGGCCTCGAGTTATGCCGAGGTGCGCGAAGTGTTGCGCACCACGCCGTGCGACGTGCTGCTCCTCGACATCGGCCTGCCGGGCCGCGGCGGGCTCGAGGTGCTCAGCGCGCTGACCGAATCCGCATCGCCGATACGCGTCCTGGTCGTATCGATGTTCGCGGAGGAGCAGTACGCGATCCGCAGCCTGCGCGCCGGCGCTCAGGGCTATGTGAGCAAATCCGGTGACCCGCACGAACTGATCACCGCGACCCGCACGGTCGCGCAAGGCCGGAAGTACGTCACGCCGGAAGTGGCGCAGATGCTGGCCGAGAGCGTCTCGCGACCGACCGCCGACAACTCGGCTCATGCCGCGCTTTCCGATCGCGAACTGCAGACGCTGGTCAAGATCGCCTCGGGCAAACGCCTGTCCGACATCGCCGAGGAACTGATGCTCAGCCCGAAGACGGTCAGCGTCTACCGTTCGCGCGTCCTTGAAAAGCTTCAACTGCCGAACAATGCGGCCATTACGGTCTACGCGATCCGAAACAACCTGGTTTAAGGGGGTCAGGATCCGGCAGCAGACCGCCGATGGCCGCACGCGAGCGACGGCCCGCTGGCTTCAAAGACGCTGGGACAGTTTGGACAATGCGTAGAAAAAGGCCCCCGCCGACGTCGCATCGAGCGCGCTCAGGGCGTCGGCGTGGCGCTTGTGCGGCACCAGCGCGTCGATCAGCAGGCCGGCCCCGAACGTGTGAGGGAGCCAGGTCATCGACCAGTCGTTGAAGATGCGCACAGAAATGAGGCGGCAGTCGATCTGCCTGCAGTCCTTGTGTCGAGGGTCTTTCACGATGCGTCCATAGACCGTGCCGACCGCCGCTTCGTCGCCTTCCAGATACTGAAGAAACTTTCCTTCGTGCAGAAAAAGCGCGCCGGTGACCTCGCTCTGCGCGTTGAGGGTCCGCGACCGTTCGAGAATCTGCGGAATGTCGTCCGACTGACAGAGAGATGTGCTTGTGTAAATGAGTCGCCCGAGCATCTGACGATCTTTTGCCACGGCGCGCGTCGGCGCGTCCGCCGCACGCGAAGCTTGACGTAGGACCAAGGCAGCGACACGCCTGGCGACGGCACCTCACAACCGTCTTCGGCGTCATTGGCGTCTTTAGCGCCCGCCAGCAAACATCGTCAGCATCCGGTCGATCAGCTGCAGCAGCGGCTGCTCCATCATCGGCAGCACCAGTGCGATGCCGGCCAGCCCCGTCGTGAGCGTGACGGGGAAGCCGATCGCATAGATGTTCATCTGCGGCGCCACGCGCGAGATCACGCCCAGCGTCAGGTTGACGAACAGCAGCAGCCCGATCATCGGCAGCGCGATCCACAGCCCGCTCGCGAACAGGTCGGCGCCGAGTTCGTAGACGCGCACCCGTGCAAAGGCCTGCAGCAGGCTGCCGCCGACGGGAAAGGTGTCGAAGCTCTTGATGATCGCCATCAGCACCGTGAGGTGACCGTTGATGGCGATGAACAGCAGCACGGCGATGTTGCCGAAGAAGCGCGATACGGCGCTCACCTGCGCATTGGCCATCGGGTCGAAGAAGGACGCGAAATTCAGGCCCATCTGCAAACCGACCATTTCCCCGGCCAGCTCGACCGCCGTGAACACCAGCCGCACGGTGAACCCGATCGCCATGCCGATGCCGACCTGCTGCACCAGCGTGCCGAGCGCGGCGGCGTCGTTGAGGCCAACGGTCGGTTGGTCGATCAGCGTGGCCTGCGCGCAGAGCGAAATCAGGAAAGCCAGCCCGATGCGGGCGCGGATCGGGAAGGCGCGCGACGAGAAGATCGGCGCCGTCGTGAAGACGCCCAGCACGCGCAGAAACGGCCACAGCACCGGCGTGAGCCAGGCCATGAGTTGCGCTTCGGAAAAGGTGAGCACGCGAGAATTTCGGGAAGCGTAGGAACGCTACAGAACCATCTGCGGAATCGACTCGATCGTGCGGCGGATGTAGTCGACCAGCGTGCCGAGCATCCACGGCCCGGCGATGGCGAACACCGCGACCGCGGCCACGAGTTTCGGCACGAAGGCGAGCGTCTGCTCGTTGATCTGCGTGATCGCCTGAAAAATGCTGACCACCAGCCCGACCGCCAGCACCACCAGCAGCACCGGCATCGACACCATCAGCAGCATGACGAGCGCGTCGCGCCCCATCGTCAGCACCATTTCTGCGTTCATTGCGTGGTCGTCCTCAGGTTGCGAAACTCGCGGCAAGCGAGCCAATGAGCAAATTCCAGCCGTCGGCCAGCACGAACAGCATGAGCTTGAACGGCAGCGCCACCAGCACCGGCGACAGCATCATCATGCCGAGCGACATCAGCACGCTCGACACCACGATGTCGATGATCAGGAACGGGATGAAGATCATGAAACCGATCTGGAAGGCCGACTTCAGTTCGCTGGTCGCGAAGGCCGGAATCAGCACCCGCATCGGCGCGGTTTCGGCTGTGACGCCGGCCGGCAGCTTGGCCAGGCGTGCGAACAGCGCGAAGTCGGCCTGGCGCGTCTGCTTGAGCATGAAGCTGCGCATCGGCGCTTCCGCCTTGACCACGGCCTGCTCGAAGGTGATCGTATTTTTCGTGTACGGCAGGTACGCCTCGTCGTAGACGCGGTCGAAGGTCGGGCCCATGACGAAGAAGGTGAGGAACAGCGACAGGCCGACGATCACCTGATTGGGCGGCGCCGACTGCGTGCCGATCGCCTGGCGCAGCATCGACAGCACGATCACGATGCGGGTGAAACCCGTCATCATCAGCAGGATCGCGGGCAGGAAGGACAGCGCGGTGAAGAACAGCAGCGTCTGCAGCGGCACCGAGAAGTTGGTGCCGCCAGCGCCGTTCGCACCGTTGCCGGAGCCGATCAGCAGCGGCAACTGGCCGTTGGCGATCTCCTGCGCATGCGCGGGGAGCGCGGCGAAAGCGAGCGCAGCCAGAAAAAATCTACGCATGCCTGACATCGCCCTTCGCGAGCATGTCCGACAGCGTCGGCAACGCTGGCAGCGTGTGCAGGCAAGTGATGGTCTGGCCGGTCACGCCGAGCACCAGCCAGGTCCTTGCGTTCTCCGGGCCGACCTCGACCGTCAGCACGCGCTGCTGCGGACCGACGGCCATTGCCGAGATGACCTTCGACATCGGGCCGAGCGACGAACCCTTGAGAACGCCGTTGCGCTGCTGGAACCGCTTGGCCAGGATCGGCAGCGTGAGGATCAATGCCACGAAGACGACGATCGTGATGAGACTCTGCGTCATGTTCATTTCAGCCCCGATTGATGCGGCGCAGCCGTTCCGACGGGGTCACCACGTCGGTCAGGCGGATGCCGAACTTGTTGTTCACGACCACCACCTCGCCCTGCGCCACGAGATAGCCGTTGACCAGCACATCCATCGGCTCGCCGGCGAGCGTGTCGAGCTCGACGATCGAGCCCTGGCCGAGCTGCAGCACGTGCTTGATCGACACCTTCTTGCGGCCGAGCTCGACCGTGAGCTGCACCGGAATGTCGAGCACGCGGTTGATGTCCTGCAGCGGCGCCTGCGCGTTGGCGGCCGTCGCGGCGGCGGCGGGGACCGCGCCCTCCTCCAGCGCTTCGGCCCAGCCGGCGACGTCGGCACCGTTGGAGGAAGAGATGCTTTGTTCAATGGACATGGGAGCCTCCGAGCCAGTGGGGATCGTCCCCGCGCAGGCTCTCGTCGATGCGCAGCGCATAGCGCGCGTTGTGGGTGCCGTAATGGCAGGTGAAAACGGGGGTGCCGTCGACCGAAGCGACGATCTGCGGGCTGCGGTCGAACTGGATGAAATCGCCGGGCTTCATCGCCAGCAGCTGGCCGACGGTGACTTCCGGCTGCGCGAGTTCGGCCACCAGCGTGACTTCGGCGGCCTGGATCTCGCGCGTCAGCAGCGTGACCCAGCGGCGGTCTTCGGCGATCGCCTGCGCCTGCTGCGCGCCATAGAGCACGTCGCGGATCGGGTCCAGCGCGCCGTAGGGAAGGCAGATGCGCACGGCGCCCTCGAAATCGCCGATGGCGATCTTCAGCGTCGTCACGACGACCTTCTCCAGCGGCGTCGCGACGTTGACGAACTGCACGTGCGTCTCGGTCCGCTGATGCGCCATCTCGATCGGGTAGATGTCTTTCCAGGCCTTGTTGTAGTCGGTCGCCACGATGCCGACCAGGCGCTGGATCACGCGCTGCTCGGTCGGCGAAAAATCGCGGCCTTCCATCGGTGCCTGCACCTTGCACGCGCCGCCGTAGAGCGCATCGACCAGCGTCGACACCAGCCCGGCCTCGCACACCACGAGCCCGCTGCCGCGCAGCGGTTGCAAGGACATGATGTTGTAGCTCGTCGGCGCGGCCAGCGACCCCAGGAAGTCTGCATAGCTCTGGACCTCGACCGGCGCGATCGAGATGTCGGCGCTGCGGTGGATGAACTTGAACAGGCCGACCCTCAGGTGGCGCAGGAAGCGCTCGTTGACGATGTCGAGCGTCGGCATCGGGCGGCGAACGAGCCGGTCGGCCACCGACAGGTCGTAGTCGCGCGTCGCGGCCGCGGCCATGCGCTCGACCGGATCGGGTACCTCGGCTGAAGTGGATTCATCCATGACTGCGATGCCGGACGGTCACTGAATGATGAAAGCGGAGAACAGCACGCCCAGGACCGGGCTCTGCGGCACGTTGCGGCGGCTCTTCTTGCGAACCGGCGCTTCTTCCTCGTCGTCGTCCGCCTTGGCGACCTTGGCCGCCTTGCGCGGCTTCGGCTCGTCGACCTCGTAGCCGAGCGTGCGCGAGACTTCGTTCATCACGTCGATCGCCAGCTTTTCCTTGCCGTCGCGGCCGAGCATTTCTTCCGACGTGCGCTGCGAAACCAGCATCAGCAGGCCGCTGCGAATCTTGGGCGCCAGCTGCTTGATGCGTTCGACCGACTTGTCGCTCTCCAGCTCCAGGGTGATGCCGACCTGCGCGACGCGTTCGCCGCCCGGATCGGCCAGGTTCACGACCATGTTCTCCAGCGCGAGAAAGCTCGGCTTGGCATCCTTGGCCGGCTCCTCGACGGCGGCGACTTCCTCGTGGCCTGCCGCGTGGTTTTTCTTGTTCAGGAAGAACCAGGTGCCACCGGCACCGCCGCCCAGCAGCACGATCGCCCCGATGACGATCAATAGCAGCGGCTTCTTGCCCTTCGGTTTTTCGGTGGCCGCGGCGGAATCGGCTGGCTTGGCTGACACGGTATTTCCTTGCTTCGGTGGTTCGTCGTTCGTCTTCTGACTGACGCAATTATTCGATTGCGCCGGGCAACGAACCCCGGGATAAGCGGCAGGAAAACCGTGCTTTAAGGCCGCTTAGACATAGAGATCGAGCGAACGCGTTCCGCTGGTCCGCGCGGTCGCAGCGGCGACCGGGGCTCCGATGTCGATACGCACAGGCGATGTCCCGCGCCGCGCATCGGCGTCGCCTGCTCCGTTCGATCCACCCGATCCGCCAGCGCCAGACTGCGCGCCGCCGCCAGTCCACTGCCCCGCAACCGACGCATCCGACAGCACCATCCCCTCGGCGCCCATCATCTGCTTGAGCTGCGGCAACGCCTGCGCCAGCATCGCCCGCGTCTCGGCCTGATCGGCACGGAACACGACTTGCGCCTCGTTACCCTGCACCTGCACGTTGACCGACACCGGCTGCCCGCCGACATCGACCGTGAGCGAGGCGTTGTGATTCTTTTGTGCCACCACCTGCGCGAGCAGGCCGTTCATCGAATCGGCCAGCCGATCGGTCATGCCGCCCATCGACGCATTGTTAGCGGCACCGGCACCGTTCACAGGCGTCATCCACGTCGATGCGGTGGTCGCGCCGCCGCTTCCGAAGGCCTGGCCTTCGCCGGATGCGGACTGGGTCATCGACAGCACGCGCTCGAAGCGGCGCAGCAGCGGCGATGCCGAGCCCTCGACCGATATGCCGCCCGCCAAGCCGGCTGCGGCGAGCGATTCGGCAGCGCGGCTGTCGAGCGCCATGGTGGCGTTCGGCGTCTGCAGCGCGGCGCGATCGGCGACGACCTGGGCTTGTGCTTGCGCCTGTGCCTGCACAACGGCGCGTTGCGTCTGCTGCGGGATGGCCGATGCAAACGATGCGGCGAGAGCGGAGGTCGCCGAGGTCGCCGGAGTTGTCGGCGCCGCGACGGCTTCGGCGTCCGATGTGCGGGTCGCTGCAACCGGCACCGCGCGCGCGCCGATGCTGCGCGCGTTCAAGGGCTGCAGCGCAAGGTCGGCCTCAGGGCTCGCGGCATCCACGACCGGCAAGACGGCAGCAGGCAGCTGCGAAGCGGCGACCGGCGGTTTCTCTGTTGCAATCACCGGAATCGTCTCGATCGATGGCAGGGCGCGCGACGAAGGCGCCGCAACGGGGAGCGTG
>JAQGMX010000010.1 GCA_028292145.1 Variovorax sp. | reverse complement strand
GCGATCCCGAGCCTGATCGGCAACATCGCGGAGCCGCTGATCTGGCTCGTCGCCTTCGGCTACGGCATGGGCGCGCTGATCGGACAGGTCGCGGTCGACGGCGTCAAGGTGCCGTACATCCTGTTCCTGGCCAGCGGCTCGATCTGCATGAGCGCCATGAACGCCGCCTCGTTCGAGGCGCTGTATTCGGCGTTTTCGCGGATGCATGTGCAGAAGACTTGGGACGGCATCATGAACGCGCCGGTCGGGCTCGACGACATCGTCATGGCGGAAATGCTGTGGGCCGCGTTCAAGGCGATCTTCACCACCACGGCGATCCTGCTGGTGATGCTGGCGCTCGGCATCAGCCACAGCCCGAAACTGATCGTCGCCTGGTTCGTGCTGGCCGGCGCTGGCATCACTTTCTCGTCCATCGCGCTGATCTTCAATGCGCTGGCGAAGGGCTACGACTTCTTCACCTATTACTTCACGCTGTTCATGACGCCGATGATGTTTCTCTCCGGCGTCTTCTTCCCGCTGGAGCAATTGCCGGCGGTAGTGCGCGCGGTGTCGGCCTGGCTGCCGCTGAGCAATGCGATCGCCCTGGTGCGTCCGCTTTTCCTGGACCAGTGGCCGACCGATGCGCTGCGTCACGGCGCGGTGCTGGTGGTCTATGCGATTGCCGCTTTCTGGATCGCGCTGGCAATGACGCGCAAGCGCTTTCGCGCCTGAAGCGTCAGGAAGGCTTTTCGTCGTCGGCAGCGGCGCCGGCAGACAACAAAGCCGCCGCGCGCAACTTGTCTTTCTTGCTCGGGCGCTTGCCCTTGACGCCGCCCGTTCCCGGCACTTCGGCGTGGTCGATGACCGGGGCGACGTCCGCACGCGGCGCCGGCTCGAAACCGGCGATCCGCTCGCGCGGCACCGAGAAACCCTGGCGCTTCTCGATCAGCCTGAAGTGCGCTTCGCTCTCTTCCGTCACGAAGCTCACGGCAACGCCCGTTTCGCCTGCGCGGCCCGTGCGGCCGATGCGATGAACGTGGTCCGTGGCCGAACGCGGCAAGTCGTAGTTGACGACCGCCGGCAACTGCACGACGTCGATTCCGCGCGCCGCAAGATCGGTTGCGACAACGACCTGCACGCGCGACGCCTTGAGATCGGCCAGCACCTGGCTGCGCTTGCCCTGGCTCAATACGCCGTGGAACGGCTCGGCTTCGAGTCCGGCCTTCCGCAGCTTGTCGGCGACGATCTCGGCGGCGAACTTGGTCGCGACGAAGACCAGCACACGCGTCCATTTCTCGTCCTTGACGAGGCGCGCCAGCAATTGGGTGCGCCGGCTGGCATCGACCTCGATCGCGCGTTGGGCGATGTCGGGCACGGCGGTGGTCTCGGACTCAGGCGCAATCGCGATGCGCAACGGATCGTTGAGCACGCGACCCGCCAGCGTCTCGATCTCGGGCGCGAAAGTGGCGGAGAACATCAGCGTCTGGCGTCGCGCGGGAAGCAGATCGAGAATGCGCTGCAGTTCGTCGGCAAACCCGAGGTCGAGCAGGCGATCGGCCTCATCGAGCACCAGCGCCGACAGCGATCCAAGGTGCAGCGCGTTGTGCGCAACCAGGTCGAGCAGGCGGCCCGGTGTGGCGATCATCACGTCGGCGCCACCGCGAAGGCCCATCATCTGGGGATTGATCGAAACGCCACCGAAAGCGACGGCGATCTTCAGCGGCCTGGCGGGCTGCTGCGGGAGCGCCTGCACCAACCCTTGCAACGTGTCGCCGACCTGGGCCGCCAGTTCACGGGTCGGAACCAGCACCAGCATCGACACATCCCGACGCCCATCGTGGCGGCTGTCCAACAGTTTTTGCAACAAAGGCAGCAGGTAGGCCGCCGTTTTGCCGGAACCGGTGCGGGCCGATGCCAGCACGTCGCGGCCGGCCAGAATGGCCGGAACCGCTTCGCGCTGCACAGGCGTCGGCTCTCCATAGCCGACCTTGGCGGCGGCTTGTGCAAGAGGAGGAATGAGGCCCAGGGCGGTGAATGGCATGCGTCGGCAGGATCAGCGGAATCGGTTGAAGGGAGGCCGAACAACCGTTCGGCACTGGACGAAAAGAGCAAGAAAGTTGCGAATACGAGGCAGACAAGGATAGCCAGCCCCGTCACACAGGGCAGAAACGTTTCCTTTCGATCTTTTTACCGCATCTTCAAAAAGGTTTTTACCCAAAACGCCCGGAGTGGACGACAATGCAAAAGCGTTTAGGGCGGTTTCCCGTCCGAACGTGAACCGGTGATAGGTCAGTTTCGCGCCACAGCGCTCTTCAGTCAGTTGTGATTCTGGGACTCCATCGCTTTGTTATTTTGGTTTGAATTAGGAGTCCCTCCATGGGCAAGAAACTTTACGTAGGCAATCTGTCCTACTCCATCCGTGACAATGATCTTGAACAAGCCTTCGGCGAGTTCGGTGGCGTGACCAGCGCCAAGGTCATGATGGAACGCGAAACCGGCCGTTCGAAGGGCTTCGGCTTTGTCGAAATGGGCACCGACGCTGAAGCGCTGGCTGCTATCGAAGGCCTGAATGGCCACACGCTCGACGGCCGCGCTCTGACGGTCAACGAAGCACGCCCAATGGAACCACGTCCTGCTGGCGGCGGTTTCGGTGGCGGCCGTAGCGGCGGCGGTGGTGGTGGCGGCTACGGTGGTGGCGGCAGCGGTGGTGGTGGATACGGCGGCGGCGGCGGTGGCCGTAGCGGCGGCGGCGGTGGTGGTGGTTACGGCGGTGGTGGCGGCGGCGGTGGCCGTGGCGGCTACTAAGCCCTCACCCGAACTATCCTGACCTCGTGTCGGAAATAAAAAGCTCCTCCGGGAGCTTTTTTTACGTCTAAGGGATTAGCCCTAGAGCGCCCTACGCGTTAGTGCGTAGCGGCCGCGTCAGCCATCCGTCAGCCGTATCCGACGACCCTCGATCCTCCAATTCAGAGGGTCGAGACAATGGGAATCAAGAGTCAAACAGACTTCTTTTCGGGGGTCATGTTCACTGCGGTAGGCGCCGCTTTTGCGATCGGCGCCACCACGTACAACGTCGGGAACGGCGCCCGCATGGGCCCGGGCTACTTCCCGCTCATGCTGGGGGTGCTGCTGGCAATCCTCGGTGCGATCATCATCTTCCAGTCGCTGGTGGTCGAGACCTCCGACGGCAGCCCCATCGGCAAATGGGCCTGGAAACCGCTGGCCTTCGTCATCGGCGCCAACCTGGCGTTCGGCGTGCTGCTCGGCGGATTGCCCAGCATCGGCCTTCCGGCCATGGGAATGATCATCGCGATCTATGCCCTGACCATCATCTCCAGCCTCGCAGGCGAGCATTTCAAGCTGCGCGACGTGCTGGTCCTTGCGACGATCCTCGCGGTCGGCAGCTACATCGCCTTCATCTGGGCGCTGAAGCTGCAGATCCAGGTCTGGCCTACCTTCATTTCGGGCTGAGGACACCAGCATCATGGAACTGTTTCATAACCTCTCCATCGGGTTCGGTGTCGCGTTCACCTTCACCAACCTGCTCTACTGCCTGGTCGGCTGCATCCTGGGCACGCTGATCGGCGTGCTGCCAGGCATCGGCCCCGTCGCGACGATCGCGATGCTGCTGCCCGCGACCTACGCGCTGCCACCCGTCTCGGCGCTGATCATGCTGGCCGGCATCTATTACGGCGCGCAGTACGGCGGCTCGACGACGGCGATCCTGGTCAATCTGCCGGGGGAATCGTCCTCGGTCGTGACGTGTATCGACGGCTATCAGATGGCGCGGCAAGGCCGAGCCGGTCCCGCGCTCGCTGCGGCCGGGCTCGGTTCGTTCTTCGCCGGCTGCGTCGGCACGCTGATCCTGGCTGCCTTCGCGCCGCCGCTGACCGAACTGGCCTTCAAGTTCGGCCCTGCCGAATATTTTTCGCTGATGACGCTGGGCCTGATCGGTGCTGTCGTGCTGGCTTCGGGCTCACTGCTCAAGGCAGTGGCGATGATCGTGCTGGGCCTGCTGCTGGGCATCGTCGGCACCGACGTGAACTCGGGCGTGGCGCGTTTCAGCTTCGACATCCCGGAACTCACCGACGGCATCGGCTTCGTGGTGATCGCGATGGGTGTGTTCGGTTACGGCGAAATCATCGGCAACCTTTCGCAGCCCGACGACGAGCGCGAAGTGTTCACAGCCAACGTCAAGGGCCTGTGGCCCACCAAGGACGACTTCAAACGCATGTTGCCCGCGGTGCTGCGCGGCACGGCGCTGGGTTCGGCGCTCGGCATTCTTCCGGGCGGCGGCGCGTTGCTGGCGGCTTTCGCGGCCTATGCGCTGGAGAAGAAGATCAAGATGCAGCCGGGCGAAGTTCCGTTCGGCAAGGGCAACATCCGCGGCGTGGCTTCGCCGGAGTCGGCAAACAATGCCGGCGCGCAAACGTCGTTCATTCCGCTGCTGACGCTGGGCATCCCGCCAAACGCCGTGATGGCGCTGATGGTCGGCGCGATGACGATCCACAACATCCAGCCGGGTCCGCAGGTCATGACCAGCAACCCGGAGTTGTTCTGGGGCCTGATCGCCTCGATGTGGATCGGCAACGCGATGCTGA
>JAQGMX010000523.1 GCA_028292145.1 Variovorax sp. | reverse complement strand
GAGCGCCGTGTGCGCATGCTCGGCCGTCCATTCGAGATCCTGCGGATAGTGATTGCCGCCGTGGACGATGACCAGATCTTTCAACCGGCCCGTGACGAACAACTCGCCGTTGTGCAGGAAACCGAGGTCGCCGGTGCGCAGGAACGGCCCGCTGCCGTCGGCCAGACGCGCTTCGAACACCTCGCGCGAGACGTTGGGCTGGTGCCAGTAGCCGTCGCCGACGCTGGCCGAGCGCACCCAGATCTCGCCGACGGCGTCGGCATCGGCGCGCTGCAATGTCGCGACGTCGACGATGGCGATCTCGGTTCCGTCGAGCGGACGGCCGCATCCGACCAGACTCTTCGTCGGTGCGCCGCCATCCGCGGCCGTGCTCGCCACGACACGGTCGCGCGCCAACGCCGCCGCATCGACCGAAATCATGACCGGCGCATCCCGTTCGCCGCCGCTTCCTTCGCCGTTACGACCGCTTACGCCCAAAACCGTTTCCGCCAAGCCATATCCGGGCATGAACGCATTCGCGCGCATGCCTGCCGCGCCGAAGACGGAAAGCACCTGAGACACGGTTTCCGCCCGAATCGGTTCGGCGCCGCAGTTCAGCGAGACCAGCGCCGACAGATCGTTGCCCGGCAGATCCGCCAACGAACGGCCGTCGAGCGCGCGAAGGCAGGCGATGTACGCCGAAGCCGGCGCGCCCGAATGCGTGATGCGCAGCGACGACAGCGCCTCGATCCAGCGCAGCGGCCGGCGGAGGAAGACCAGCGGCGACATCAGCCAGCTCGTCGCACCGGCGCACAACGGCGCGATCACGCCGTGCACCAGGCCGTAGTCGTGGAAATGCGGCAGCCAGGTCAGCACGCGGCTTTCGGCTGTGACGTGACCGGCCGCGTTGAGCGCCTTGACGTTCGCCAGCACCTGGGCATGCGTGAGCCGCACGCCACGCGGCGCCATGGTAGAGCCGGACGTGTATTGCAGGTAGGCGAGCCTGTCGCCGGACGTGTCGAGGGCGGGCGCAAGCTCGGGAGCGGTCGTGGCTTGCAGTTCGGCCAACGACATCCAGGGCGCGAGAGCGAACATCGCCGGCTCGAGCGTGCCGCGCGCAGCTTCGATGACGGCGTCGGAACTCAGGACCAGCGCAGCCGACGTGTCTTCGAGAATGCCGCGAAGCCGTGGCACGGCGCGAAGCAGGCGAATCGGATCGGGTGCCGGTACCGGCACGGCAACGCAACCGGCCAGCGAGCAGGCCCAGAACGCGCGCACGAAATCGAGGCCCGGCGGGAAGGCGAGCAAAACGCGGCTTCCGGCGGGCGCGACCTTGGCGAGCCGGCTGGCCAGCACACGGCATTCGACACCAAGCTGGGTGAAGGTCAGCGAGTCGGTTGTCGAAAGGTCGTCGCGCAAAAATACATAGGCCAGCCGGTCGCTGCCGATATTGCATTGCTGGTCGAAGACCTGGGAGAGGGAATTTGGAGACACGGGCTGCGCATTTTGTTGGGTCCACACGGTGGCTGATGCGGTGCAACATGCGATTGCGCCTGCGTCCTTCAAGCGTGTAAGGCTTTTTCGTACCCGCGTTGCTCGGATGCAACCGCGGATTACAAAATGTAACTCAGTGCATCGGGGATTCGTCGAGCCGTCATCGCAAAGGCTTGTCTTCCTGCTGCTCGCGCCAGAGCGCTTCGACCGCGCGCGCCCGCGTGTCGACGATCGACGCTTCGTAATGATCGACGACACCGCCGTTGCCGCCTTGCGACGCCAATGTCTGGGCCGCCTTGAGCCGATCCCGCGCCGCCGCGTAGTCGAGGATCGCGACGTTGGCCTCCGCATCGGCACGAACCGCGCGCAAGGTGTCGTTCTGCGCGCCATACAGATTGCCGAGCGTGCGCCAGGCCAGCGCATCCCGTGGATGCAAGGCGACCCAGTCGCGCAGCGGGGCAATCATCGGATCGGGCTGCCGAAGGGCGATCGCCACCTGTGCGGCGAGGAGCAGCTCGGGACGCTCGCGCTTGCCGGCATCGCGCGCGCCCGACGCGCCGAGAAGCGCCGCCGCACGGGGAGCGGCGCCCGCGGCGAGTTCGATCTCGGCCTGCAGGAGGCGCGTGAGTCGCGCTGCGGCAGGATCGTCTTTCGTCAGCGGCGACAGTCGCTCCGCCAGGGCGCGGGCAGCCGCGTTTTCGTGCAACTCGACCGACGACAGCGCAGCCGCATAGAGCACGCCTGCCTGGCGCGCAGCCGGCTGGCGGGCGAGATCGCCGCTGGAAGGCGAAGCCGCGACGGTCCATTGCCGCAGCACATCGACGCCGGGCTGCGAAAGAACCCGCGCCCGCGCCGCGATCATCGCGTGGTCCATCTTCTGCGGCAACGCAGAAATCCGACCCGGCACGGCAGAGGCGTCCGTCGAGTTCCTGAACTGGAACCGCGCCTGCATGTCGGAAATGCGCTCCGTGTTCAGCGGATGGCTGCGCAGGTAGGGATAAGAGCCGTTGTCGTTCAGCCGAGAGGCGTACTGGAGCTTCTCGAACATCGAGGCGGCACCTTCGGGTGCGAAACCGGCCTGCGTCATGACGCCGAAGCCGATGCGGTCGGCCTCGCGCTCCATGTCGCGCGAAAAATCGAGCTGGTTCTGCATCGCCATCGCCTG
>JAQGMX010000518.1 GCA_028292145.1 Variovorax sp. | reverse complement strand
CGACATCGAACCCGCTTTCGCAGGAACTGCCGGACGCATGCCGGCGTTACAGCGGTGCGTGCCCGAGGTGCTCGCTGACCGCAGCCGTGGAGACGCCCGCCTCGGCAACCGCCATCCGCAACGCCTGTTCCGAAACGCCCAGAGCGTCGGTCCAATATTGCACCGACCCGGATTCGGTGACGTCGATCTGCGTGCGATCTTGAGGGATGTGATTGTCGACGTCGTATGCCATGGCGGAGTCCTTGTGCTTCGGGGAGTTGATCTGCGGTTAGCTGTAATTTCCCTTTTCCACGCCGTCTGTCTGCGGGAGCGGCATGATTTCGCGTGCAGGAAAGCGACTACCCGACGGTCATCAGACTCGCATTGCCCCCGGCCGCAGCCGTGTTGACGCTCAGGCTCCGCTCGATCAGCAGCCGCTCCAGCACGATGCCGGTTTCGCCCGGCGCCAATCCCTGAAGACCGACGATCGGGCCCGGACGCTCGGCGAGCCTTTCGCTGACGGCGCGCAACTGATCGGAGTCGCCGTGGTGGATCACGGCGGTGAAGTCGCCGTCGGCCGAGTCCACCCCGTCGACCCAGCGGATCGCGTCGCGCACCTTGGCCGGCAGACGGGCGGCCAGCGCGCGCGTCGCGGCGGCATCGGGCCAGGCCGGACGCGCGCCGACCGCAAGCACGGCGGCGAGCTGGCAGAGCAGATCGGCATCGGCGACTGCGAGGCAGAGCACTTCTTCGCGCGCCGAGAGCCGGTAGACGTTGCGCTCGCCGGTCGGACCGTCGAGCAGCAGCTCGACACCGCTCGGCGACAGGGCAGCGAACTGCGTGCAGAGCGCCGCCAGCGCGGGAGCGGCCTGCGCCGGGTCGCGCCATTGCTGCAGTTCTGCCAGCAATGCCGGAACCGGACGCGGCGAAAGCGGCGAAAGCGCCGGCGCAGGCGTTCCTTCAACCGATGGTTGCGTCAACACAGGCGCCGGGCCGCTCGACAGCAGCCGGTGCAGATACAGCGGTCCGCCGGCTTTCGGCCCGGTGCCCGACAACCCCTCGCCGCCGAACGGCTGCACGCCGACCACCGCGCCGACCATGTTGCGGTTCACGTACAGATTGCCGACCCGCGCCCGCGAAACGACCTTCTGGATCGTCTCGTCGATGCGCGAATGCACGCCCAAGGTCAGGCCGTAGCCGGTGGCGTCGATCTGCGCCAGCAGTGCGTCGAGTTCGTTGCGCTCATAGCGCAGCACGTGCAGCACCGGGCCGAAGACCTCGCGCGTCAGCTCGTCCATGTGCTCGATCTCGATCAGCGTCGGCGAAACGAAGGTGCCGAGCGACGCATCGTCCGCCACCGCGCCGTCTGCCGAATGGCCGCGCGCGATCTGGAACACGCGGCGGCCCTTGGCGCGCATGGCGTCGATGTGTCGATCGAGTGCTTCCTGCGCCTCGCGGTCGATCACCGGGCCGATGTCCACGCACAGGTGCGCCGGGTTGCCCATCGTGCATTCGGCCATCGCGCCGTGCAGCATCTCGATGGTCCGCTCGGCAATGTCCGACTGCACGCACAGCACCCGCAGCGCCGAGCAGCGCTGGCCGGCGCTGTCGAAAGCCGAGGCGACGACGTCGTTGACGACCTGCTCCACCAGCGCGGACGAATCGACCACCATCGCGTTCTGTCCGCCGGTCTCGGCGATCAGCGGCACCGGATGGCCGAACGCATCGAGCCGCCCGGCGATCGCGCGCTGGAGGATGCGCGCCACCTGCGTCGAGCCGGTGAAAAGGATGCCCTGAACCCGCGCGTCGGCCACCAGCGCAGCGCCGACGGTGTCGCCAGCGCCCGGCAACAGTTGCAGCACGCCCGGCGGCAGTCCGGCGGCATGGAGGATTTCGACCGCCTGCGCGGCGATCAGCGGCGTCTGCTCGGCGGGCTTGGCCAACACGGTGTTGCCGGCAGCCAGCGCTGCGGCGATCTGCCCGATGAAGATCGCCAGCGGAAAAGTCCACGGGCTGATGCAGACCACCGGCCCGAGCGGACGGTGCGTGTCGTTGCTGAAGCTTGCGCGCACCTGCGCCGCGTAGTAGCGCAGGAAATCCACCGCCTCGCGCACTTCGGCGATCGCGTTGGCCAGCGTCTTGCCGGACTCGCGCACCAGCAGGCCGAGCAGCGGCTGCATGCGGCCTTCGAGCAGGTCGGCCGCACGGTCGAGCATGTCGGCACGGTCGGTGGCGGGTGTGGCCTGCCAGATCTGGAAGGCGTCCTGCGCCGCGTTCAACGCGCTTTCGACGTCGGCGGCGTCGGCTTCCCGGACGTGGCCGACGATGTCGTCGTGCCGCGCAGGATTGCGGACCGGCTGGCGCACGACCGGTGCAGCATCGGCGGCCGGTTCAGCGGAGCGGGCCAGCATCGGCTGCGCTGTCCACGCTTCTGCCGCACTGTGCAGCAGCGCGCCCGACAGCGACGCCAGCCGTTGTTCGTTCGACAGGTCGAGCCCGGCCGCGTTGCTTCGCCCGGACGCCTTGTACAGATCGCGCGGCAGCGGAATGCGCGGATGCGGCAAACCGACGTTGCCGGTGCCGGCACCCGCCGCTTCGACCACCTCGACCGGATCGGCCACCAGCGACGCGATCGACAGCGTCTTGTCCGCGACGCGATTGACGAACGACGTGTTGGCGCCGTTTTCCAGCAGCCGGCGCACCAGGTACGCCAGCAGCGTCTGATGGCTGCCGACCGGCGCGTAGATCCGACACGGCCGCCCCAGCTTGCCTTCGGAAACCGGTCCGACGACCTGGTCGTACAGCGGTTCGCCCATGCCATGCAGGCACTGAAATTCGTACTGGCCTTCCTGGTAATCCGGACCGGCCAGGTGATAGATCGCAGCCAGCGTGTGGGCGTTGTGCGTCGCGAACTGTGGGTAGATCGCTTCCGGCGCGGCGAGCAGTTGCCGTGCGCAGGCGAGATAGGACACGTCGGTGTGGACCTTGCGCGTGTAGACCGGATAGTCTTCCAGCCCGTCGACCTGAGCGCGCTTGATTTCGCTGTCCCAGTAGGCGCCCTTCACCAATCGAATCATCAGCCGGTGACGGCTGCGGCGCGCCAGATCGACCAGATAGGTGATGACGCTGGCGCAGCGCTTCTGGTACGCCTGGATCACGAAGCCGATGCCGTTCCAGCCAGACAGCGCCGGCTCGTGGCAGAGGCGCTCCAGCAGGTCGAGCGAGATTTCGAGCCGATCGGCTTCCTCGGCGTCGATGTTCAAGCCGATGTCGTAGCGGCGCGCGAGCAATGTCAGCGTGCGCAGGCGCGGGTACAGCTCGTCCATCACCCGCGCGTGCTGGGCGCGGCTGTAGCGCGGATGCAGCGCCGACAGCTTGATCGAGATGCCGGGCCCGCGATAGATGCCGATGCCGGCCGAAGCCATGCCGATCGCGTGGATCGCCTGTTCGTACGACGCCATGTAGCGCAGCGCGTCGGCATCGGTGAGCGCGGCCTCGCCGAGCATGTCGTAGGAATAGCGGAAACCGCGCGCTTCGAGCTTGCCGGCATTGGCCAGCGCCTTGCCGATGGTTTCGCCGGTCACGAACTGCTCGCCCATCAGCCGCATCGCCATGTCCACGCCCTTGCGCACCACCGGCTCGCCGCCGCGCGTCAGCACCCGCCCGAGCGAGCTGCTGAGCCCCGACTCGTTGTGCGTCGAGACCAGCTTGCCGGTCAGCATCAGGCCCCAGGTGGCGGCATTGACGAACAGCGACGTGCTCTTGCCGAGATGCGGTTGCCAGTTGCCGTTGCTGATCTTGTCGCGGATGAGCGCATCGCGCGTGCCCTTGTCCGGAATGCGCAGCAGCGCTTCGGCCAGGCACATCAGCGCCACGCCTTCCTGCGACGACAGCGAAAACTCCTGCAGCAGGTTCTGCACGACGCCCGCGCGGCCACCGGC
>JAQGMX010000507.1 GCA_028292145.1 Variovorax sp. | reverse complement strand
ACAAGATCGTGCCGACGTTCAAGGGCACGTACGACGAGTCGATGACGGCATCGATCGCGGCCTTCCGCTCGGGCAACGCACCGCACATCCTGCAGGTGTTCGAAGTGGGCACCGCGACCATGCAGGCCAGCAAGGGCGCGATCGTCCCCGTGGCCCAGGTCATGAAGGACGCCGGCGAAAAGTTCGACCCGAGCGCCTACATCTCGGCCGTCGCCGGCTACTACACGGCGCCGAACGGCCAGATGCTGAGCTTTCCGCTGAACAGCTCGACGACGATCTTCTATTTCAACAAGGACGCGTTCAAGGCCGCCGGCCTTCCGACCGACAAGGCGCCGGCCACCTGGCCCGAAGTTGTCGCCGCCGCCGCCAAGCTGAAGGCCGCCGGCCACAAGTGCCCGTTCACAACGGCATGGCAGGGCTGGACGCAGCTGGAAAGCTTCTCGTCCTGGCACAACGTCGAGTTCGCGACGAAGAGCAACGGCCTGGCCGGACTCGACGCGCGCATGAAGGTCGATTCGCCGCTGCACGTCCGCCATATCGAGAACCTCTCGAACATGGCCAAGCAGGGGCTGTTCGTCTACAAGGGCCGCGGCAACGTGCCGGAAGCCTCTTTCGTGTCGGGCGAGTGCGCGATGATCAACACGTCGTCCGGCTTCTACGGCAACGTGGCGAAGAACGCCAAGTTCGCTTACGGCCTGGCTCCGCTTCCTTATTACCAGGACGTTCCCGGCGCGCCGCAGAACACCGTGATCGGTGGCGCCAGCCTTTGGGTGATGTCGGGCAAAAAGCCGGCCGAATACAAGGGCGTCGCCAAGTTCTTCAGCTTCATCTCGACGCCCGAAGTGCAGTCCGCCAGCCACAAGCGCACCGGCTACCTGCCGGTGACGACCGCGGCCTACAAGCTGACCGAAGAGTCGGGCTTCTACAAGCAGAACCCCGGAACCGACGTCGCCGTGACGCAGATGATTCGCAAGGTCACCGACAAGAGCCGCGGCATTCGCCTGGGCAACTACGTGCAGATCCGCGCGATCGAGGACGAGGAACTGGAGCAGGTCTGGGGCGGCAAGAAGTCGCCGAAGGAAGCGCTCGATTCGATCGTCAAGCGCGGCAACGAGCAGTTGGAGCGCTTCCAGAAAGCAAATAAAGGCTGACCCGAGGGAATTCCCGGCGCGAACTTGAATCTTCCGCGACTGCAAGAATCCTTTTCACGACGTTAGACTCCGACCCGCCTCGCTCCACCTGGAGCCGGCGGGTTTCTCATTTCAGGGCCTTCATGGAAAAACGTGTCTTCTTCCGCGCCGGCTGGTTGCCGTGGCTGCTGCTTGCGCCGCAGATGGCGGTCATTCTGGTGTTCTTCTTCTGGCCTGCGGGCCAGGCGCTGCTGCAATCGCTTCAGCAGCAGGACCCGTTCGGCACATCGATCGAGTTCGTCGGTTTCGACAACTTCCGCCAGCTTTTCGATGACCCGAGCTATGTCGAATCGTTCAAGACGACCGCGCTGTTCTCGGTGCTGGTGGCCGGTATCGGCATCAGCCTGTCGCTGGCGCTGGCTGTTTTCGCCGACCGCATCACGCGCGGCGCAACCTTCTACAAGACGATGCTGATCCTGCCGTATGCGGTCGCGCCTGCGGTGGCGGCCGTGCTCTGGGTCTTCATGTTCTCGCCGTCGCTCGGCGTCGTCGCCTATGCGCTCGGCAAGATCGGCATCGACTGGAACCACCTGCTGAACTCCGGCCATGCGATGACGCTGATCGTGATGGCATCGGTCTGGAAGCAGATCTCCTACAACTTCCTGTTCTTCCTGGCCGGCTTGCAGTCGATTCCCAAGTCGCTGATCGAGGCCGCCGCCATCGACGGTGCCCGCCCGTGGCGCCGCTTCTGGACGGTGCAGTTCCCGCTGCTGTCGCCCACCACCTTCTTCCTGCTGGTGATCAACGTCGTCTACGCGTTCTTCGACACCTTCGCCATCGTCGATGCGGCCACCCAGGGCGGTCCGGGCAAGGACACGGCCATCCTGGTCTACAAGGTGTATTACGACGGTTTCAAGGCGATGGACCTCGGCGGTTCGGCTGCCCAGTCGGTGGTGCTGATGTTCATCGTCGTGCTGCTCACGGTGATCCAGTTCCGCTACGTCGAAAAGAAAGTGAACTACTGACATGGTCGAAAAACGTGGCACTTCCGGCATCCTGGCGCACGTCGTCATGGTGCTCGGCGTCCTGATCGTCGCCTTCCCGCTTTACCTGGCGTTCATCGCCTCGACCCACACCGCGCAGGAAATCGTGCAGACGCCGATGCCGCTGCTGCCCGGCTCGAACATGTGGGCCAGCTACAAGGCCGCCCTGTTCGGCAGCGAGAACAGCGCCGGTTCCAACGCGCCGGTGGCGCACATGATGTGGGTCAGCCTGGTGACGGCGCTGGTGATCTCGATCGGCAAGATCTCGATCTCGCTGCTGTCGGCCTTCGCGATCGTCTACTTCCGATTCCCGTTCAAGAAAACGGTGTTCTGGGCCATCTTCGTGACGCTGATGCTGCCGGTCGAGGTACGCATCCTGCCGACGTACAAGGTGCTGTCGGACCTGAACATGCTCAACACCTACGCCGGCCTCACGGTGCCGCTGATCGCCTCGGCGACGGCCACTTTCCTGTTCCGCCAGTTCTTCCTGACGGTGCCGGAAGAGCTGACGGAGGCATCTCGCATGGATGGCGCGAGCCCGATGCGCTTCTTCATCGACGTGCTGCTGCCGCTGTCGAAGACCTCGATCGCGGCGCTGTTCGTGATCCAGTTCATCTACGGCTGGAACCAGTACCTCTGGCCGCTGCTTGCGACCACCAGCGAGGACATGTACCCGGTGGTCGTCGGCATCAAGCGGATGATCGCCGGCGGCGACTCGCAGAACGAATGGAACGTCGTGATGGCCACCGCCATCCTCGCCATGCTCCCTCCCGCGATCGTCGTCGTCGCAATGCAGAAATGGTTCGTCAAGGGCCTCGTAGATACAGAGAAATAAGAACATGGCAGCCCTTTCCCTTCGCAACGTCATCAAGCGCTACGGCGTCGGCCCCAAGGCCAATCAGGTCATCCACGGCGTGAGCGCCGAGATCGCCGATCACGAATTCGTTGTCATCGTCGGGCCTTCGGGCTGCGGCAAGTCGACCTTGCTGCGCATGGTCGCCGGGCTGGAAGACATCTCCGCCGGCGAGATTTCCATCGGCGGGCGCGTCGTCAACGACCTCGAACCGTCGGAGCGCGACATCGCGATGGTTTTCCAGAACTACGCGCTCTACCCGCACATGACGGTGTTCGACAACATGGCCTACGGCCTGAAGATCGCCAAGGTGCCGGTGCCGGAAATCAAGACGCGCGTCGACAAGGCCGCGAAGATCCTCGAACTCGGCCCGCTGCTGCAGCGCAAGCCGCGCGAG
>JAQGMX010000498.1 GCA_028292145.1 Variovorax sp. | reverse complement strand
TCGACCACCGCAGCCAGCCTGCCCTCCCTGCTCAATGCCAGCGACGTGCTGTGGGACAAGATCAGGATCGCGCAGAACGCCATGTCGGGCAACCTGGTGACGCAATCGCTCGGCAAGTTCACGTTCGTGAGCAGCGGCTTTCTGCGCAATCAGGTCGATGTGACGCAAACGAACGACCGCTTCACGCTGATGCCGCAGATCGAGATCAGCGAGCAGGTGACGATGCTGACCGAGGCGTGGAATGCCGGCGGCACCAACAGGGAAGAAAAGAAGATCCAGGGGCTTGTGCCGCTGAAGCTCACCGACAGCGTTTTCTACCAGCAACTCCGCAGCGGCCTGCACCAGACGGCCTACCAGATCAGCCAGGTCTATCCGGGCTTCTCCAACGCCAACCTGACGATGGGCCTCACGCCCGGCGATGCGATCGAGAAGTCGCCGCTCGACCGCTTCGAGCGCTACCCTCTCGCCGCTGCCGCAGCGCCGGCAGCGGATGGCGTCGCCGGCGCGGGCGATGCGGTCGGCGGCAGCCCGAAAGACCGCTTCCGCTACTACCGCGCCTTCCCGCCGACGCCCGTGGTGAACACGCTGCCCTGATGCCGCCCGCCCGACCCTTTGCCCGATATGGCGTCTTGCTGTGGTTCGCAAGCTGCAGCGTGGTCTTCGCGGCAGCGCCGGTGCGCGATTGGCCCGAAGTGCCGTCGCCGCCCGGTGCCAGCACCTACTGGATCGCGCAGTACCTCGAACAGAACACCATACCGATGCAGATCCGCGGATTCGATACGCCCATGACGGCGGCCGAGGTCGAGGACTACTACCGCAAGTGGTTTGCCGACAAGGTCGGTTTCGGCGCCAGCAACATTGGCGACGTGCGGGTGCTCGGCGCGCGGATGGGCAGCTACCAGGTCACCGTGCAACTGGGCGCAAAGCTGCCGGGCACCGTGGGGCGGGTGTCGCTCGCCGCGGTCTACGAGAGCGGCGAAACGGGTCAAGCAGGCGGAAAGACCGAACGCGAGCGCATCGAAAGCATCGGCCGAGGCTTCCCGCGGCCGGCCGGCTCGCAGGTCATATCGGACACGCTTTCGTTCGACGCCGGCCAGCGCAACCGCACCATCGTCCTGATGAACAACGTGAGCATCGAAACGAATGCGCTCTACCTGCGCGAGCAGTTGCTGCGCCTCGGCTGGACGCTGCTGCAGGACCGCACGGTCGAGGCGGGGCAGCGTTCGGCACTGGTGTTCCGCCGCGGACCGGAAGAGATGGTGGTGACCATCGCGAAGCGGGAAGACGCCTACATCGTCATCTCCAGCCAGACCACGCCGGACTAGACATGCCGTCTTCCTTCCGTTCCCTCCACGCCCTCCCCTGCCTCCAGCGGGGACAGGTCATGGTCGAGTACCTGATCGTCGCCGGCATGCTCGCCGCGGCGCTGTTCGCCACCTTCCCCGGCGCGGACCGATCGGTGATCGCGCTGCTGATCCAGGCTTTCCAGGATGCCTGGGCCACCTATTCCTACACGCTGTCCTTTCCTCTCTAGTTTCACTTTCTACAAGCGCCATGAAACCATCCCCGGGATTTCTCAAACTGAAGCAGAACCTGCGCCGACTCTCGCCGCTCATCGGCGCGCTGATGCTCGGCTTGACGGCCGCTGGTCTCGGCTGGTACTACCTGCGCGCCAGCGAACGCGAGATCGCGGCAAGCCTGGAGAAAGATGCAGACAGCCAGCGTCGCGACGTGGTCGTGGCGCGCCAGCCACTCCCTGATGGCGGCGTCGTGCTGCCCAACATGGTCGCCAAGCGATCGGTGCCGATGGAATACGTGCACGACGATGCGCTCACGCCAGCCACATTCCAGCAGTTCGCGGGCCGGCCGCTCAACGTGCCGGTGGCTGCGGGCAAGCCGCTGCTCGCGTCGTTCTTCGCGGCGCCGCGCAAGGTCTTCGCCGACGAAATCGAGCAAGGCGTGCGCGCCATCACCATCCCGGTCGACGAGATCAGTTCGATCTCCGGCATGCTGCGCGCCGGCGACCGCATCGACTTCATGTACGTCGCCGACAAGAGCGGTGCCAGCACCAGCGCCGCGAACGAGCCGCCGGTGGTCGTGCCGCTGCTGCAGGACGTGGAGGTGCGGGCCACGGGCCAGATCACGTCGGAGCAGTTCGCTTCGCTGCGCAAGCGCGGCGACGTGTCCGCGGAAACCGACCCCTACGTGCAGCAGCGCTATTCGACGGTGACCGTCGCGATCCAGCCGCACGATGCGCAGAAGCTGATCCTCGCGCAACGCATGGGAAAGATCGTCGCCGCGCTGCGCAACCCCGACGACCGCGCCACGCAACGCACCGGTGTCGACACCGTCGAGCTCGACGGCATCGTCGACAGTTTCAGGCCGATGCGTGCCCGACCGGTGGCGATGGCGGCCGGCCCGGCCAAGCCGGATGTCGAGTACATCGTTGGCGGAGGTGGCAACGGGGGCGGAAGCGGAAGCGGAAGTGCGGGCGCCGGACTGCAGCAGGCGCTTGCCGCCGCGGCAGCGGCCACGCAGCCGGCGGAGACCCGATGAAGATCAGGCTCTGCTCCCTCGCTGCAGCGACGCTGCTCTTTCCACTGCAGGGCACGGCCCAGAATTTTCCGCCGAACGATGCGCCGGCCAGCCCGGCGAATGGACCTTCACGCGCCGTCGAGCGGTCCCCCGGTTTTCGCACGGCGCCGCCGGTCATGAGCGCCGCCGACATCGAGAGCATCGCTTCGCGCGCCACCGTGATGCAGGAGCTGCCCACGTCGCTCACGCTCTATGTCGGTCAGATGGCGCTGGTTCGCCTGCCCGGTGTGGCACGGGTCGCGACCGGGAACGGCAAGGTGATGGAAGCACGCATGCTCGACGGCGCCAACCTGCTCATCACCGCGCAGGACGCCGGCGACAGCACGCTGCATGTCTGGGACCGCAAGGGCGCCATCCGGCGGGTGAAGGTGCGCGTCAACGTCATCGACCTAGAGCGCATCGCCGGCGAACTGCGCGAGATCACCTTCGGCATTTCGGGCGTGAACATCCGGCGCATCGGCGAACGCATCATCATCGACGGCAGCAACCTCGATCCGGCCGCGGTGGAGCGGCTCGATA
>JAQGMX010000489.1 GCA_028292145.1 Variovorax sp. | reverse complement strand
TGGCCGGCACCCTGAGCTTCAAGGTCGCCGTGTCCGCGACGGCTTTGATCGGTACGGTCGACACCACCAACCAGGCGACGTACAGCGCCGTCGGTTGCCCGGCCATCACGACGATCGCCGCGGCAGGCGCTTCGGGCGTCACCTGCGGCAGCATCGCGACCACCAACGCGGCCGCCTTCACCGTGCTGGCGACGCGCGGCGTGACGCTCGATGTGGTCGATCCGACGCCCAACACCGGCACACCCGGTACCGGCGCCGACGTCAAGACGGCATTGCAGATCGTTCCCGGCGGCTCGGCCACGTTCACGCACGTCGTGACCAACAGCGGCAACGCGCCGGACAGCATCAACCTGAGCGTCGCGACCCTGGGCAACACCTTTCCCGCAGGCACGACCTACAACTGGTTCGCGTCCGACGGCAACACGCCGCTGCTCGACACCACCGGCGACGGCATCGTCGACACCGGCCCGATTGCGGCCGGCGCGAGCGTGACGACGATCCTGAAGGTGACCGTACCGTCGAACACTGTCGTGGCACCGGGAGCGAACCTGACGGCCAACGCGGTCGCGACATCGTTCGGCGACCCGACCAAGCTCGATGCGGCAGGCAACGTCGTGACGAACGTGATCGGTTCGCTGGTCGACCTGACCAACACCGCAGCGGGCACCGGCATCGGCAACACGGCCAACGGCGACAAGGGTCCCGGCCCGAGCCCGACCGCCACGTTCACCGCGACGTCGACAGCCGGCGTGGTCGCACCGATCGCCCTGTTCGTGCGCAACAACGACAGCCTGCCGAACAGCTACACGCTGTCGGCAAGCCAGACGCCGCTGTTCCCGGGCAACCTGCCGGCCGGCTGGACGGCGACGTTCTCGACCAGCAGCACCTGTTCGGCCGGAGCGATCACCAGCGTCTCGGTCGCCGCGGGCACCCAGTCCACGGTCTATGCCTGCGTGACGGCGCCTGCGTCGTCGCCGAGCGTGCCGAACCAGCCGGTGTACTTCCAGGTCGTCTCGACGGGTCCGGCGTCCACCGGCGGCACGGTGAACGACATCGTTCACGATGCCCTCACGGTGAGTTCGGTGGTCAGCCAGAGCTTCGCGCTGGTGGCCAACGGTTCGGGCCAGCTGGCAGCCAACGGTTCGCTGACCTTCGCCCACACGCTGACCAACACCGGCACGAACAGCTGCGGCGCGTTCAACATCTCGGCCGCTCCGACGGCTTCGGCGTTGGCTGCCGGCTGGGCGACGGCGATCTACGTCGACGTGGACGACAGCGGCACCATCAACACCGGCGACACGCTCGTGACCACCGGCACCCTGCCGGCGGTCGCCGCGGCGGGCCAGACGAAGCTGTTGGTGCGCGTGTTCGCGCCGGGCGGCGCCATCGCCGGCAACAGCGAAGTCGTGACCGTGACCATCGCCGACCAGAACGGCAGCGCGCCGTCAGGTTGCGGTACGCAGACCGTCACCGATACGAGCACCGTCGTGTCGGGCTCGATCGGCGTGATCAAGACCCAATCGCTGATTGTGGGTGCATGTCCTGCGACGCCGGTGTCGATCGGCGTTCAGGCCCCGACGTCGCTGCAGGCCGCTCCGGGCAGCTGCATCGTCTATGAGGTGACCGCCACCAACAACGGCGTTGCGCCGGTAACCAACGTCACGTTGAACGACGCAGCCCCGGCCCGCACGACCCTGACGGCCGGCCAGCCGGCCAACCAGTGCACCAGCAGCAACCTGACCGGCACTGCGGTCGCCTACAGCGTCACCGGCACCACCGTCGCGTGCGGCAGCCCTGCCAACACGCTGGCGCCAGGCGGAACGCTCGTTCTGCGCTTCGCGGTGCAGATCGACAACTGATCGCGCAACGCCATCGAAGTGCCGGCGGGGTCATCCCGCCGGCCTCTCGCGGGAGGCATCTGCCTCCCTTTTTTCCTGCGCCCCTGCTCGCTCGAAAGAGCGCTCGGCGGCGCAGGAAAGAATAGACCCGGTCTGCGGCACGTCCGAACAGAAAGCCTGAAGAATGAATCAGCGAAACGAACACCGTTCCCGGTCGACGGCAGTTCGCCGCAGATGGGCGGCGCTTGCGGCAGGCCTCTCGCTGGCGGCCGGTTTCATGGCGGCGAGCCCCGACGCCAGTGCTGCGACCCCGCCCGCAGGCCTCGTCATCCGCACCACGGCAACGGCCAGCTATCTGCCCGCGGGCTATTCGCAGATCGAAAGAACCAGCTCCAACACCGTGACCGCCGTCATCCGCGCCGTCGAGGCGCTCACGCTTGATGGCGAAGCACGTGTCGCGCGGGCGCCCGACATCGACGCGACGCTCAACTTCCTGCTGCGCAATACCGGCAACGTCGACTCGAGCTATGCGTTCGCACCGATCAACGGCGGAAGCTGCACCGGCACGGACACCCTTGATCTCTCCTCGTTGCGCGTGGTGCTGGACGCGAACAACAACGGCGTCGCCGATGCCGTCGAACCCACGCTCACCGGCGCCGCGGCGCTCACGCTGGCGCCGGGACGCACCGCCAGCCTGCTGGTCCAGGGCCACGTTCCCAATCTGCCGACAGGCGCGGCCTGCATCACGCTCGAAGCGGCAACCCAGTCGCAGCACGTGCTCGCGCGCGCCGCCACGCTGGTGACGATTGGCGCCAACCCGGTGTTGGCGATCACCAAGACGGCCGCCTTCGACGGGCCGCTCGTGCCGGGCGCCAGCAAGGTCGACTTCAGCATCGATGCGGAAAACATCGGTGTGCGCGCCGCCACGCCGACCGCGACGGCCGGTCCTGCGGCGACGCCCATCGTGGTCAACGGCGTGGCGACCACCCTGGTGCTGCTGCGCGACGTGCTCCCTGCGGGCACGCGCTACATCTCGGGAACGCTGCGTTCGGCTGCGTGGGGTGCCGTACGGCTGTTCAGGCTGCCCGGCGACGCAGCTTTCAGCTACCGCACGGCGGAGGATTCGTCGGCGCAGGAAGTCGCGATCGGCGTCGCATCGCTGGCACCCAATGCCGGCCTCGCGATGCGGTTCTCGGCCCAGGTGCTGGCGGAGGCGCCGGCCGATGTCGTGAATCAGGCCCAGCTCTATTACAGCGACGGCACCGGCGCCACGGCAGCCGGTTCCAACCATGTGGTGCTCGGCACGTCGGCCGAACGCATCGGCATCGCGAAGAGCGCGCTGCCGGCGAAGCAGAACGTCGACGGCAGCGGCACGCTCGACGGCACCGCCACCGTGCGCTTTTCGTTGCTGGTGCGCAACTACGGCGGCACGCCGCTGTTCGACGTGCAGGTGCTGGACGTGCTCGAAGGCAGCGCGGCCACCGCCTTCGGTGTCTACACGGTGCAACCGGTGCCGGCTGCGGGCCAGTACACGGTGGTCGC
>JAQGMX010000444.1 GCA_028292145.1 Variovorax sp. | reverse complement strand
ATCCTTGAAGGTCGTGAATTCCTGCGCCCTGGCGCACGGGATCGTCGAATTGCGGGGAATGACCTTCTCGGCCAGCCCGCCCATGGTTTCCACGCCCAGCGACAGCGGGATCACGTCCAGCAGCAGCCAGTCGTCGCCCGGCGCGCGGTTGCCCGCCAGCAGGTTGGCCTGCACCGCGGCGCCCAGCGCCACGACCTTGTCGGGGTCGATGTTGGCCAGCGGCAGCGTCTGGAAAAAATCGCCGACGGCGCGGCGGATATGCGGCATCCGGGTCGCGCCGCCCACCAGCACCACGCCGTCGACATCGTCGACCGCCAGGCCGGCGTCGCGCAGCGCCTTGCGCGACGCATTGATGGTCTTGGCGACCAGGTGCTGCGTCAGCTCGAAGAATTTCGCCGCGGTCAGCGTCAGGTGCACTTCCTCGCCCGAGGACAGCACCGCGTCGATATGGGTCTCGGAATTGGCCGACAGCAGCTCCTTGGCCTCGCGCGCCTTGACCATCAGCACCCGGGTGTCCTCGTCCGACAGCGGCGACAGGTGCGACTGCTCGATGATCCAGCAGAACAGGCGGTGGTCGAAATCGTCGCCGCCCAACGCCGAGTCGCCGCCGGTGGACAGCACTTCGAACACGCCCTTGGACAGGCGCAGCAGCGAGATGTCGAAGGTGCCGCCGCCGAGGTCGTACACCGCGTACACGCCTTCGGAGCCATGGTCGAGGCCGTAGGCGATCGCCGCAGCGGTCGGCTCGTTGAGCAGGCGCAGCACATTCAGGCCGGCCAGCTTGGCGGCGTCCTTGGTCGCCTGGCGCTGCGCGTCGTCGAAATACGCGGGTACCGTGATGACCGCGCCGACCAGGTCGTCGCCGAGCGCATCCTCGGCGCGCTGGCGCAGCGTCGCCAGGATCTGCGCCGAGATCTCGACCGGGCTCTTGACGCCGGCCACCGTGCGCAGCTGCACCATGCCGGGCTGGTCGACGAAATCGTAGGGCATGTTCTCGGCATGCGCGATGTCCTTCAGCCCGCGGCCCATGAAGCGCTTGACCGACAGCACCGTGTTGCGCGGGTCCGTGGTCTGCGCCGACTGCGCCTTGAAGCCGATGTGCGCATGCCCGTTAGGCAGGTAGCGCACGACCGACGGCAGCAGCGCATGGCCGTCCTCGTCGTCCAGCACCTCGGGGATGCTGTTGCGCACGGTGGCGACCAGCGAATTGGTGGTGCCCAGGTCGATGCCGACGGCCAGCCTGTGCTGGTGCGGCGCGGTGGACATGCCGGGTTCTGAAATCTGCAGTAATGCCATGGTGTGGTCTTAATCCGTCATGCGGTCGAAAGCGGCAGCAACTTCGTCGCCAAATTTTTCAAGGAACATCAGCTGGCGCACGCCGAGCGCGGCCTTGTCGTACTGCTGGGCGTCGAGCGCGCCGCCGATGTCGTCGAGCTGCGCGCGGCGGGTGTCGGCCAGTTCGGCGTCGAGCGCGGCAAGCGCATTGACATCCTTCGCCGCGCGGGCGTCGTCCAGCGCCTCGCGCCATTCCATCTGCTGCATCAGGAAGGCGGGCGCCATCGCGGTGTTGGATTCGGTCTCGAGGTCGACGCCGTTCAGCTCGCACAGGTAGGTCGCCCGCCGCATCGGGCTGCGCAGCGTCTGGTAGGCCTCGTTGGCGCGGGTCGCCCACTGCATCGCGACGCGCTTCTCGGCGTCGGGGCTGCGCGCGAACTTGTCAGGGTGGACCTGGTTCTGCACCTCACGATAAGCCTGGTCCAGCGCCTTGAGGTCGACTGCGAACTGCTGCGGCAGGTGGAACAGCTCAAAGTGGTTTTGCATGGTCGCTTAAAACAAAAGCCTGTCCGACTTCAACAGGCTGGTTCAGGACAGGCCATCGGCCTGATCGAGGGCGTGATCAGATGCGGAAGCTTTCGCCGCAGCCGCATTCGTCCTTCACGTTCGGGTTGTGGAACTTGAAGCCCTCGTTCAGCCCTTCGCGCGCGAAGTCGAGCTCGGTGCCGTCGATATACGGCAGGCTCTTCGGATCGACAAACACCTTCACGCCATGCGACTCGAAGACGCTGTCTTCCACCGCCGCCTCGTCCACATACTCCAGCTTGTAGGCCAGGCCGGAACAGCCGGTGGTGCGCACGCCGAAGCGCAGGCCCACGCCCTTGCCGCGCCGGTCGATATAGCGGGTGATGTGCTTCGCCGCTTTTTCAGTCAGTGTAATTGCCATCGTGCTTACTCTCCTTCAGGCGGGGCGCCCGCCATTGGCCGGCGCCCGTTCCCGTTGCAATGCTCAGGCTGCGTCGTGCCTGACCGCGCCATGCTTGGCCTTGTAATCCTGCACAGCCGCCTTGATCGCGTCTTCCGCCAGGATCGAGCAATGGATCTTCACCGGCGGCAGCGCCAGCTCTTCGGCGATCTCGGTGTTCTTGATCGACATCGCCTGGTCCAGCGTCTTGCCCTTGACCCACTCGGTGATCAGCGACGACGATGCAATCGCCGAGCCACAGCCGTAGGTCTTGAACTTCGCGTCCTCGATCACGCCGTCG
>JAQGMX010000307.1 GCA_028292145.1 Variovorax sp. | reverse complement strand
CCTCCGGCTCACCGTCCGCGGCCCAACCGTCGAGCGTCACCTGCACCGCCTGCCAGGCGGCCTCCACGCCGTCGGCGCGCTGGAACAACGTCTGGTCGCCGGTCAGCATGTCGTAGAGCAGGGTTTCGTAGCCGGTTGCATGCGACACGTCGAACGCATCGGCATAGCGGAAGTCCATCGCGACCGGCGCGGTATCGACCTTCGGCCCCGGCCGCTTGGCCGCGAATTCGATGCTCACGCCTTCGTCGGGCTGCACATGGATCACCAGCTTGTTGTCCGGCAGCCGCGTGACGTCCGTGCCGCGGAACTGCGCGAACGGCACCGGCTTGAACTGAACCACCACATGCGTGTCGCGGCAACCCATCGCCTTGCCGGTGCGCAGGTAGAAAGGCACGCCGGCCCAGCGCCAGCTGTCCACGGCGACCTTCATCGCGACATAGGTCTCGGTGCGGCTGTCGGGCTCGACATCCTTCGCGTCCTTGTAGCCGTCGTAGACGCCGCGCACGGCGTCCCGCTCGACGGCATCGGCCTCCGGCCCGCGGATCGCGCCGAACACCTTGGCCTTCTCGTTGCGGATCGATTCCGCATCGAAGGCGTTCGGCGGCTCCATGCAGACCATCGCGAGCAGCTGGAACAGATGGTTGGGCACCATGTCGCGCAGGGCGCCGTTGTCGTCGTAGAACGCGCCGCGGCTGCCGACATCGACCGTCTCGGCGGCCGTGATCTGCACATGGTCGATGTAGCGGTTGTTCCAGACCGCCTCGATCATGGTGTTGGCGAAGCGCGTGACCAGGATGTTCTGCACCGTCTCCTTGCCCAGGAAATGGTCGATGCGGTAGATCTGCGACTCGTCGACCAGCGTCAGCAGCCGCTCGTTGAGCGCCTTGGCCGATGCGTGGTCGCGGCCGAACGGCTTCTCGATGGCGACGCGCCGGAACCCGCCGCCCTCCTTCTTGCCTTCCTCCAGCAGTCCGGCGTTTGCCAGGTTTTCCACTGCATCGCCGAACAGCTCCGGTGCGGTGGCGAGATAGAAGATCACGTTCGAAGCGCCGTCGTCGTCCAGACGCTTCTTCAGTGTCTTGAAGAAGGAAGGCTCGCCGAGGTCGCCGCGCAGGTAGTGCACCCGCTCGCGCAACGAAGCCCAGGCGTCGTCGGTCGATGCGTCGCGGGCGCCCTCGCCTTTGGCCTTGGCGCGGAAGTCCTCGAGGCTCTTGCGCAGCGATGCGTCGTCGCCTTCGGACCGGCCGATTCCGATGACCTTGAAGTCGTCGCCCAGCAGCCCGGCCGCGGTCATGTTGATGAGGGACGGCGTCAGCAAACGGTGGGCAAGATCGCCGGTGATGCCGAAGATGACGAGCGTCGCGGGGGGTGCAGCTTCAGTGCGCAAGGGAAGGCTCCGGAAAAAGTTCGATACATTGGGTATGCACCCGCCGGGCTCCCCGCCCTGAAAGCGAACGCGCCTCGCGTATGTGGTTGCCGGCCTGCTTTTGGTGCTGCCCAGGAAAGTTCAATGACCCGTTTCGTCGACGTACCCGCCATGTCCCGCCTGATCCAGGCCATCGGCGTCGCGCCCTTCATCGGCGAGCTGGCCGATGCCATCCACGCAGACTTCGTCCGCTGGGCCGACTTCGAGATGTCGGCCCGCATGGCCAGCCATTCCGAGATCGGCGTCATCGAACTCATGCCGGTGTCCGACGCCAACCACTACACCTTCAAGTATGTCAACGGCCACCCCGGCAACACGGCCAAGGGCCTCTACACCGTGATGGCTTTCGGCGTTCTGGCCGAGGTCGCGACCGGCTATCCGGTGCTGCTGTCGGAGCTCACGCTGGCCACCGCGCTGCGCACCAGCGCCACCTCGCTGATGGCTGCGCGCGCACTGGCGCGGCCCGATGCGCGGCGGATGGCGCTGATCGGCAACGGCGCGCAGAGCGAATTCCAGGCGCTGGCATTCCACTGCCACCTACGCATCGACGAGATCGCGGTCTACGACGTCGACCCCGCCGCAACCGACAAGCTGGTGCGCAACCTCGCCGCCTGGCCTGCGCTGCGCATCGTGCGTGCCGCTTCGGTCGCCGACGCGGTGCGAGGAGCCGACATCGTCACCACCGTCACGGCCGACAAGGCCTACGCCACCATCCTCACGCCCGACATGATCGAGCCCGGCATGCACATCAACGCGGTGGGCGGCGACTGTCCGGGCAAGACCGAACTGCATGCGGACGTGCTGCGCGGCGCGCGCGTGTTCGTCGAATACGAGCCGCAGACGCGCATCGAAGGCGACATCCAGCAGCTGCCGGCGGACTTTCCTGTCGTCGATCTGTGGCGCGTGCTTGCGGGTACTCAGGACGGCCGGCAGCGAACGGATCAGGTGACGGTGTTCGATTCGGTCGGTTTCGCGCTGGAGGACTACTCGACGCTGCGCTATGTGCTGGAACAATCGTCCCGCCGCAGCCTCGGCGTCGATGTCGAACTGGTACCGCAGGCGGACGATCCCAAGGATTTGTTCCGGCATACGCGCGCCGGCACGTGTCGCGCCGTGCTCCGCCGGGTCGCCTGAAACCATGAGCGCCACATCCGTGAAGACCACGCCCAGGGCCACCAACCGGCCGCTCGTCATCGCCGCGATCATGGCCTCGATGGCGATGGTGGCGATCGAGGCGACCATCGTTTCCACCGTGATGCCGCAGATCGCCTCCTCGCTGGGCGGACTGCATCTCTACAGCTGGGTCTTCGCCTCGTTCCTGCTCGCGCAGACGGCCATGACGGTCGTCTTCGGCAAGCTGTCGGACATCTACGGCCGCAGGCCGGTGATGTTCGCGGGCATCGCGATCTTCCTGCTCGGCTCGGTGCTCGCGGGCTTCGCGTGGTCGATGCCGGCCATGATCGTCTTCCGGCTGATCCAGGGCGTCGGTGCCGGCGCGATACAGCCGGTGGCGCTGACCATCGTCGGCGACCTGTATTCGGTGCGCGAACGCGGCAAGGTGCAGGGCTATCTCGCCAGCGTCTGGGCGGTTGCCGCAGTGCTCGGGCCGATGCTCGGCGCGCTGATCGTGCAGAAGCTCTCGTGGGCCTGGATCTTCTGGATCAACATCCCCATCGGCCTGCTGGCGGCGCTCGGCTTCTGGCTGTTCCTGCGCGAAGCGCCGACAGTGCGGCGGAACTCGATCGACTTCATCGGCGCCCTGCTCTTCACCATCGGCATCGCGGCGCTGATGATCGCGCTGACCGAATTCGGCGTCGGCAACGACGGTGCCGCAACGGCCTGGGCCATCGGCTTCGTCGTGGCCGCCGTGCTGTTCGTGTTCCAGGAGCG
>JAQGMX010000392.1 GCA_028292145.1 Variovorax sp. | reverse complement strand
CGCAGTTCGCGCGCCAACGCGTAGTTGCTTTCGATCTCGCCGGGGCGCAGCACCTCGTCGAGCGCATGCTGCTGCGCCGGATGCACGCTCGGCGCCGCGTAGTTGGCCTTGAAGCGCCTGCGGTCATCGATCCAGCTCACGGCCTGCAGTTCGGGATACTGGCTGACCATCGATTCGGCGCGGCTGGTGAATTCGGCGGCGTCGATCTCGCGGTTGGAGGCGTCGCGTGCCAGCCGCATCAGCTGTTCCTGCCGCTCCAGCAGCCGCAGCCGCAGCCGCTGCTGGGCATATTCGACATCGCGCTTGACCGACTCCTGCTCGCGCTCGACTTCCTCGGCGCGCAGATACCAGAAGGCGCAGACGATGGCCGCGAGGAACAGCAGCACGGCGGCAAGCGGCGCCAGCATCGCGACCGCGTCCTGCAGCACCGGCGTCTGTCGACGCCACCAGCGCCGCCACCACAAAAGGGGCGAGGCTTTGACGGCGCTGCGGGCGGCAGCGAGCGGACTGAACAGGGGCATTCTTCGAGTGTAGGGGAAGGTCCTAATGCCGCAGCACCGAAGGCGCGATCAAAACGGGTCAGACTGCCCGGGGGACAAAACGTGTGCTTTTCGGCATCCGATCGACCCTCTGGACTATTTCACATTGTGGTAAACAAAAACACCATTTGAAATTCGACAGTTTCTGTGCGACATTTCTGCCCAGTTTTCCCAAGCCACGCACCCATCAAGGAGACAAGCATGTCGGCAAATCCCGAGAACCAATTCGGCTCGGCCGCGAACGACGCGGATGCGCAAGAAACGCGCGAATGGACCGACGCACTGTCAGCGGTCATTCAGAGTGAAGGCCCCGAGCGGGCGCATTTCCTGCTCGAGCAACTGCTGGAGCATGCGCGCCAGCACAGCATCGACAAGCCGTTCTCGGCCAACACCGCGTACGTCAACACGATCGAGCCGGACCAGGAAGAGCGTTCGCCCGGGAACCTCGAGATCGAGGAACGCCTGCGTTCGTATATGCGTTGGAACGCAATGGCGATGGTGGTCAAGGCCAACCGCCTGCATCCGCCCGAAGGCGGCGACCTCGGTGGCCACATCGGCTCCTTCGCGTCGCTGGCCAGCATGTTCGGTGCAGGCTTCAATCATTTCTGGCACGCGGAGAGTGAAGGCCACGGCGGCGACTGCCTCTATATCCAGGGCCACGTGTCGCCGGGCATCTACGCCCGCGCCTACCTCGAAGGCCGCCTGACCGAGGAGCAATTGCTCAATTTCCGCCAGGAAGTCGACGGCAAGGGCCTGTCGAGCTACCCGCATCCGAAGCTGATGCCGGCGTTCTGGCAGTTTCCGACGGTGTCGATGGGCTTGGGCCCGCTGATGGCGATCTACCAGGCGCGTTTCCTCAAGTACCTGCATGCCCGCGGCATCGCCAACACCGAAAACCGCAAGGTCTGGGTGTTCTGCGGCGACGGCGAGATGGACGAAGTCGAATCGCTCGGCGCCATCGGCCTGGCCGCGCGCGAGAACCTCGACAACCTGATCTTCGTCATCAACTGCAATCTGCAGCGCCTCGACGGCCCGGTGCGCGGCAACGGCAAGATCATCCAGGAGCTCGAAGGCGAATTCCGCGGTTCGGGCTGGAACGTGATCAAGCTGATCTGGGGCAAGGGCTGGGACGATCTCCTGGCGCGCGACAAGGACGGCGCGCTGCGCAAGATCATGATGGAGTGCAACGACGGCGACTACCAGTCGTTCAAGGCCAACGACGGCGCCTACGTCCGCAAGAACTTCTTCGGCCGCGATCCGCGCACGCTGGAGATGGTCTCCAAGATGAGCGACGACGACATCTGGCAGCTGCGCCGCGGCGGCCACGACGCGCAGAAGGTCTATGCGGCCTTCGATGCAGCCGTCAAGCACAAGGGCCAGCCGACGGTGCTGCTGGTGAAGACCGTCAAGGGCTTCGGCATGGGCAAGATCGGCGAAGGCAAGAACAACGTCCACCAGACGAAAAAGCTGGGCGACGAAGACATCAAGGCCTTCCGCGACCGCTTCAACATTCCGGTGCCGGACAGCCAGCTGGCCGACATCCCGTTCTACAAGCCGGCCGACGACACGCCGGAAATGCAGTACCTGCACGACCGTCGCAAGAAGCTCGGCGGCTACCTGCCGCTGCGTCGCACCAAGGCCGACGAGAGTTTCACCGTGCCGTCGCTCGAAACCTTCAAGTCGGTGCTCGAACCGACCGCCGAAGGCCGCGAGATCTCGACCACGCAAGCCTATGTCCGTTTCCTGACGCAGTTGCTGCGCGACCAGGCGCTGGGCCCGCGCGTCGTGCCGATTCTGGTCGACGAGGCGCGCACTTTCGGCATGGAAGGGTTGTTCCGCCAGATCGGCATCTACAACCCGGCCGGCCAGCAGTACACCCCGGTCGATAAAGACCAGGTCATGTACTACAAGGAAGACAAGGCCGGCCAGATTCTGCAGGAAGGCATCAACGAAGCCGGCGGCATGTCGAGCTGGATCGCTGCGGCGACTTCGTACAGCACCAACAACCGCATCATGGTGCCGTTCTACGTGTACTACTCGATGTTCGGTTTCCAGCGCATCGGAGACCTGGCCTGGGCGGCCGGCGACATGCAGGCGCGCGGTTTCCTGCTGGGCGGCACGTCGGGCCGCACCACGCTGAACGGCGAAGGCCTGCAGCACGAAGACGGTCACAGCCACATCCTGGCGAACACCATCCCGAACTGCGTCAGCTACGACCCGACCTTCGCGCATGAAGTTGGCGTGATCCTGCACCATGGTCTGAAGCGCATGGTCGAGAAGCAGGAAAACGTCTACTACTACATCACGCTGCTGAATGAGAACTACCCGATGCCCGGCCTCCAGCCCGGCACCGAAGAGCAGATCATCAAGGGCATGTATCTGTGCCGCCAGGCACCGACGGTGAAGCCGGCCAAGGGTGCCAAGTCTGCGCCGACCGTGCAGCTGCTCGGCAGCGGCACGATCCTGCGCGAGAGCTTCGTTGCGCAGGAACTGCTGGAAAAAGACTGGGGCGTGAGCGCCGCGGTGTGGAGCTGCCCGAGCTTCAACGAGCTGACCCGCGACGGCCAGAACGCCGATCGCTGGAATCTGCTGCATCCGACCGACGCGCCGCAAGTCGCCTACGTCACCGAGCAGCTGTCGGCCAGCGAAGGCCCGGTCGTCGCATCGACCGACTACATGAAGGCGTTCGCCGAGCAGATCCGTCCGTACATCCCGAAGGGTCGCAACTACAAGGTGCTCGGTACCGACGGCTTTGGCCGCAGCGATTTCCGCACCAAGCTGCGGGAGCACTTCGAGATCAACCGCCATTTCATCGTCGTGTCCGCGCTCAAGGCGCTGGCCGAAGACGGTGTGATCCCGGCGACGACGGTGGCCGAAGCCATCAAGAAGTACGGGATCGACGCCGAAAAGGCCAACCCGCTGTACGCATAAACACGGAGACGAACGATATGGCAGCAGTGGAAGTCAAGGTGCCGGACATCGGCGATTTCGATGAAGTCGCGGTGATCGAGGTGCTGGTGAAGGTGGGCGACACGGTGAAAGCCGAACAGTCGCTGATCACGGTCGAGTCGGATAAGGCGTCGATGGAGATTCCATCGTCGACGGCCGGCGTTGTGAAAGAGATCAAGGTCGAAGTGGGCGGCAAGGTCAAGCAGGGCTCGGTCGTGCTGGTGCTGGAAGCCGAAGGTGCCGGCGCTGCGCCGGCGCCTGCTGCGGCTCCGGCGGCTGCTCCGGCTCCGGCGGCGGCTCCGGCTCCGGCATCGCCCCCAACCGTTCGGGCTGAGCCTGTCGAAGCCGCTGCAGGCCCTTCGACTGGCTCAGGACGAACGGGTGAAGCGGGCCCGGTAGAAGTCAAGGTCCCTGACATCGGCGATTTCAAGGATGTGTCCGTCATCGAACTGCTCGTCAAGCCGGGCGACACGATCAAGGCCGACCAGTCACTGATCACGGTCGAGTCCGACAAGGCATCGATGGAGATTCCATCGTCGGCTGGTGGCGTGCTGAAGGAACTGAAGGTCAAGGTCGGCGACGTGGTCAACATTGGCGACCTGATCGCGATACTGGAAGGCGCTGCGGGTGGTTCGGCTGCGCCTGCGCCGCAAGCTGCCGCGCCTGCCGCCGCCTCTGTTGCACCAGCTCCGGCACCTGCGGCAGCCAGCCAGGCAAGCGCCGGCACCGCATCTGCTTCGGCACCCGCACCCGCAGCGCACGAACCCGGCAAAACGCCAGCCACCGGCCTGCCGCACGCATCGCCGTCGGTCCGCAAGTTCGCGCGCGAACTCGGCGTGCCGCTCGACGAGGTCAAGGGCTCCGGTCCCAAGGGCCGGATCACGCAGGCAGACATCCAGGGCTTCACCAAGTCGGTGATGAGCGGCCAGACCGCCACCAAGGCTGCAGCGGCTTCCGCCAAGCCGGCCGCGTCGGGCGGCGGCGACGGCGCGGGGCTCGGACTGATCCCATGGCCGAAGGTCGATTTCGCCAAGTTCGGTACGGTCGAGCGCAAGGACCTTTCGCGGATCAAGAAGATCAGCGGCGCGAACCTGCACCGCAACTGGGTGATGATCCCGCACGTCACGAACAACGACGAAGCGGACATCACCGAGCTCGAAGCCTTCCGCGTTTCCACCAACAAGGAAAACGAGAAGTCGGGCGTCAAGGTGACGATGCTGGCTTTCGTTATCAAGGCGGTGGTTGCCGGGCTGAAGAAATTCCCCGAGTTCAACACCAGCCTCGACGGCGACACGCTGGTCTACAAGCAGTACTTCAACGTCGGTTTCGCGGCGGACACGCCCAACGGACTTGTCGTTCCGGTGCTCAAGGATGCCGACAAGAAGGGCATCATGCAGATCAGCCAGGAAATGGGCGAACTGGCCAAAAAGGCCCGCGACGGCAAGCTCGGCTCGGCCGACATGCAGGGCGGCTGCATGTCGATCAGCTCGCTCGGCGGCATCGGCGGCACGCATTTCACGCCCATCATCAACGCACCCGAAGTCGCGATCCTCGGCCTGTCGAAGGGCCAGATGAAGCCGGTGTGGGACGGCAAGCAGTTCGTGCCTCGCCTGGTGCTGCCGCTGTCGCTGTCGTACGACCATCGCGTCATCGACGGCGCGCTGGCCGCACGCTTCAATGCCTATCTGGGCCAACTGCTGGCGGATTACCGCCGCATCGTGCTGTAAAGGAACGATCAGCATGAGCGAACAACAGATCAAGGTACCGGACATCGGCGATTTCGACGAAGTCGCGGTGATCGAAGTGCTGGTGAAGGTCGGCGACACGGTGAAAGCCGAGCAGTCGCTGATCACGGTCGAATC
>JAQGMX010000373.1 GCA_028292145.1 Variovorax sp. | reverse complement strand
GCGGCTGGCTGTATCTGGCGGTCGCGGTGGCGGTGAGCTTCGGCTTCTGCGGTTACGCGTTCGCGCTGTGGCGCAACTATTCGGATGCGCTGGCGCGCAAGACCTTCCGTTTTTCGCTGATCCACCTAAGCGTGCTGTTCGCTGCGCTGCTGGTCGATCACTATCTTTTCTGATCCGATCGATCGACAGGCCCGACCCATGGACAAGCGATATTTTCTGAAACGCGTTGGCGGCGCCGTGGTCTGGACAGGCGCAACGGCGTTTCTGGGTGCGAGCCTTGCCGGTTGCAAGGATGCTGCAGATGCGCCGCCGAAAGCGTCGTTCAACGCCGTCGACATGACCGGCGCCGACTATGCCAAGGATTTCGCCCTCAGCGACGCCGACGGCAAGCCGCGAACGCTGGCCGACTTCAAGGGCAAGGTCGTCGTGCTGTTCTTCGGCTACGCGCAGTGCCCCGACGTCTGTCCGACGACGATGGTCGAGATGGCACAGGTCAAGCAGCAACTGGGCGCCGACGGCGACAAGCTGCAGGTCGTGTTCGTCACCGTCGATCCGGAGCGCGATACGCCCACGGTCATGAAGGCCTACACCAACGCCTTCGACCCGAGCTTCATCGCGCTGATCCCCACGCCGGAGCAACTCGCCGCAATGGCCAAGGATTTCAAGTTCTATTACAAGAAGGTCGATGGCACCACGCCGACCAGCTACACGATGGACCATTCGGCCGCCAGCTACGTGTACGACACGCAAGGCCGGCTGCGCCTGTACGCGCGCTACGGCGCCGGCGTCGCGCCGATGGTGGCGGACGTGAAGACGCTGATCGCTCAGGGCTAACGTCGTTCAGGGATTGGCGTCAGTCGGCGGTGATGCCACGCGCCTTGATCACGCCGCCGAGCAGCGCGGTGTCCGACTTGATCCGGTTCGCCAGGCCTTCGGGCGATGAGCCGACCGCTTGCCAGCCCTGCACGAACAGCTTGCTGCGTGCCTCGGGCGTGCGCACGATGTCACCGATCAGCGCGGCCAACTTGTCGACGATCGGCTTCGGCATCGATTTTGGCGCTGCGACGGCATTCCAGATTTCGAGCTGAAATCCCGGCAATCCCAGTTCTGAGAGGCTCGGCAATTCGGGCGCTAGCGTGCTGCGGCCGGCCGATGTCACGCCGATGGCCCGCAGCTTGCCCGCCCGAACCTGCGCCATCGTCAACGCCGGCGGCAGCAGCGCCCACTGCAACTGACCGCCGATGATGCCGTTGATGACCTGCGGATAGCCGGGGTAGGGCACATGCACCGATTGCGCCTTGAGCTGCCCGTTGAGCAGCTCCATGCCCAGATGGCCGACCGTGCCGACGCCCGGCGTGCCGTAGCTCCAGGCGGAGCCCGAAGCGCGGGCGGCAGCGAGGAAATCCCTGGCCGTCGCACCGGGCGCGTTCGACGGTGCCGCCAGCACCAGCGGCGCCACGCCGACCAGCGTGATCGGCTGCAGATCGGTCAGCGGGTCGTATGTCAATCGGCTGTTGAGCAGCTTCGCGATGGTCATGTTGCCGTTGATCATCACGCTGATGGTGTGGTTGTCGGTCGCATGCGCCACCACTTCCCCGGCGATGTTGCCGCCCGCGCCGACCCGGTTCTCGACGATCACCGGCTGACCGAGCGCCTTCGAGAGCGGCTCGGCGATCATCCGCGCCGTCAGGTCGGGCGTCGAGCCGCCGGGAAAGCCGACGACGATGCGCAACGGGCGGTTGGGCCAACCGTCGAGCGGCGAGGCGGCAAATGCGCCCGACGCGGTCGAGACCAGAACGGTGGCCGCCAATGCGTTGAACGAGCGACGCGGTAACAGAACGGTCATTGGGACTTTTCGGAAGGAGGGAGCGGGGACCGCGAAGTCCGCAAGTATAAAAAAGCCCGTCAAAACCGGGCTCCTTGGCTACGACACAGACTCGATCAGAAGTCCGCCAGCGCCTTCTTCATCTTCTTCATCGCCGCCACTTCGATCTGGCGAATTCGCTCGGCCGAAACGCCTAAAACGGCAGCCAGATCGTGCAGCGTCATGCCGCCCGAACCGTCGTCGTTCACCTTTAGCCAGCGCTCTTCGACGATGCGGCGGCTGCGGTCGTCCAGTGCTTCTAGCGCGGTCGAAATGCCTTCGCTCGACATGCGATCGTGACGCTGCGATTCGAGCTGCGCGGTCGGTTCCTGCGTGGCGTCGGCCAGATAGGCGATCGGGCCGAAGCCTTCTTCGCCATCGTCGGACGGGCTCGGATCGAGCATCACGTCGCCACCGGACAGGCGCGTCTCCATCTCGAGGACTTCCTCGCGCTTGACGTTCAGGCGTGTCGCCATCGCGCTCACCTCGGACGGGCTCAGCGTCTCGCGGTGCGTGCTGGCGTCGGCTGCAGCGGCGTCGGCCTTGAAACCCTGTTTCATCGACCGCAGATTGAAGAACAGCTTGCGCTGGGCCTTCGTCGTCGCGACCTTGACCATGCGCCAGTTCTTCAGGATGTACTCGTGGATCTCGGCCTTGATCCAGTGCATGGCGTAGCTCACCAGCCGGACGCCCTGGTCCGGATCGAAGCGCTTCACCGCCTTCATCAGGCCGATGTTGCCTTCCTGGATCAGGTCGCCGTGCGGCAGGCCGTAACCGAGGTACTGGCGGGAAATCGAAACCACGAGGCGCAGGTGCGACAGGACCAGCGCGCCGGCCGATTCGAGGTCATTGTTGGCCCGCAGCTTGCGGGCAAAGCCTTGTTCTTCCTCGAGCGTCAGCATCGGCAGGCGATTGGCGGCCGAGATGTAGGCATCGAGATTGCCGAGCGGCGGAACCATCGACCACGGGTTGGCGACGGCGAGCTGATGGGTCGTAGAGGCTCCAGACAGCGTTGTCATTGGGAAAACTCCTTCGTAATTCAACATATTAGCACTCGGTTAGAGAGAGTGCTAAGCCA
>JAQGMX010000352.1 GCA_028292145.1 Variovorax sp. | reverse complement strand
CTGGTCCGTCAGCAGGGCAGCCATGCCGGTCCGCTGCGGGTTCTCGACGCCTGCGCCGCGCCCGGTGGCAAGACGGCGCATCTGCTGGAAGCCTCCGGCGATCTGCCGATCGAAGTTACTGCGCTGGAGATCGATGCGTTGCGCAGCCGCCGTATCGGCGAGACGCTGGCGCGCATCGGCGTCGAGGCGAAAGTGCTGATCGCCGACGCCGCCCGACCGTCCGAATGGTGGGACGGCAGGCCCTACGACGCGATCCTGCTCGACGCGCCCTGCACTGCATCGGGCATCGTGCGCCGGCATCCCGACGTGCGGTGGTTGCGGCGCGAGAGCGACACGCCGCAGCTTGCCGTGCAGCAGGCGGCGCTGCTGGCTTCGCTGTGGCCGCTGGTGCGTCCGGGCGGTCGCCTGCTGTATTGCACCTGCTCGGTTTTCCGGGAAGAAGGCTCGCACCAGATCGAGGCGTTCCTTCAGCACAACACCGACGCCCGATTGCGACCGTCTCCCGGCCATTTGCTGCCTCAATTCGGGGTCAACGCCCGTGGCGTCCCGGACAATCCCCTGGGTGACCACGACGGCTTCTTCTACGCACTGCTCGAAAAACAATCCCGCTGACCCGCGTGGGGTCGGGCGTCGCGTGTTCCTGTCGGCTGCCATGGCGCTGTGCGTCGGCGGCGCGCTGCCCGTGGCCGTACATGCGCAATCGCATGCCGCCACCGTGACGCAGATGCGGCTGGAGCAAGGCGATGACGGCGTCTACCTGGCAGCAGCCGTCGATTTCGAACTGCCGACGCTGGTGTTGGACGTGCTCGACAAGGGCATTGCGATCCACTTCGTGGCCGAGGCGGAGTTGTATCGCCAGCGTTGGTATTGGTCCGATCGCAGGATGGCGCAGGTTTCGCGCTACATGCGGCTCGCCTATCAACCGCTGACGCGCCGCTGGCGGCTCAATGTCGCGCCGGTTCCGATCACCGGTTCGGCTGGCTTCGGTGTGCTGCTCAACCAGAATTTCGACAGCCTCGATGAGGCGCTGGACACCGTCAAGCGCATCGGTCGCATGCGTCTCGGCGACACGGCGGACATCAGCGACGAGGTCGTGCATCCGGTGGTGTTCCGCTTCCGGCTCGACACGACACAGCTGCCGCGGCCGTTCCAGATCGGTGTCGTCGGGTTGGCCGATTGGGACATCGCCGTGGAGCGGGTCGCGCGTCTCGCAGTCGAGCACACGAAATGAAAGCCGAGCGCCGACAGGATCCGGCATCGCGCGCCGCACGTCGCGCCCGCGCGATGCGCTGGGTGATCGGCGTCGTGGCGGCGATGGTGACGGCCATCGGGCTGGTGCTGATGTTCCTGCTCGCGGTCGCCACCAACAACCGCGTTCTCTACGAGCAGAACTATGCGCGGCTTTTCGGCATCAACGTCGTGGTCGCGTCGCTGCTGTTGCTGGTGCTCGGCTGGGCGGTCTACAGGCTGGTGCGACGGTTGCGGGAAGGCAAGTTCGGCAGCCGGTTGCTGATCAAGCTGGCTGCGATCTTTGCGCTTGTCGGCGTGGTTCCGGGCGTGTTGGTCTACTTCGTCTCCTATCAGTTCGTATCGCGATCGATCGAGAGCTGGTTCGACGTCAAGGTGGAGGGCGCGCTCGACGCCGGCCTCAACCTCGGACGGGCGACGCTCGATTCGCTTTCGCAGGACCTCGCCAGCAAGGCGCGCACGGCCAGCCGGCAGCTCGCCGAAGTGCCCGATGCCAGCGCCGGCCTGGCACTGGAGCGCATCCGCGACCAGCTCGGCGCGAGCGATGCCGTGCTGTGGACGGGCGCCGGCCAGCTCATCGCCGGCGCAGGCACCTCACGTTTCCAGCTGAATCCGGAAAGGCCGACGCAGCGCCAGTTCCGCGAGGTGCGCGCCGATCATCCCGTGGCGCACATCGAAGGGCTGGACGAAACCACCAGCCAGGGAACGCCGCAGGCCGCTGTGGTTCGCGCGCTGGTGCTGGTGCAGCGCCCGGGTTTCGACTTCAGCACCGAGCCGCGCTTCCTGCAGGTGACGCAGGCGCTGCCGCCGGCGGTGGTGGCCAATGCGCTGGCGGTGCAGGAGGCCAATCGCGAATACCAGGAGCGATCGCTGGCGCGCGACGGTCTGCGACGCATGTACATCGGCACGCTGACGCTGTGCCTGTTCCTCGCCGTGTTCGGCGCGGTGCTGCTGGCCGTGCTGTTCGGCAACGGGCTGGCGCGCCCGCTGCTTGTGCTGGCCGACGGCGTGCGTCAGGTGGCCGCCGGCGATTTGCGGCCGACCGCCGTGCTGCAAGGCAAGGACGAGCTCGAAGGCCTCACGCGCTCCTTCGCAGTCATGACGCAGCAGCTCGCCGATGCGCGCGCCGCCGTCGAGCGGACGGTCGGCGCGCTCGACGCCGCGCGCGGCAATCTGCAGACCATCCTCGACAACCTGACCTCGGGCGTGATTGTGCTCGACGCCGCCGGCGTCATGCTGTCGACCAACCCTGGTGCCACCCGCGTGCTGCGCGCGCCGCTGGCCGCCTATGAAGGCCGTCCGCTCGGCGAAGTACCGGGATTGGCCGACTTCGCGCAGAGCGTGCAGCAGCAGTTCGACGAGTTTCATGTCGAGCGCGTCCAGCATGGCCTCGACCA
>JAQGMX010000323.1 GCA_028292145.1 Variovorax sp. | reverse complement strand
AGCGCCGAGAACCAACGCGCCGCCGAGGCAGCGACGCTGCGTATCGAGCGCCGGGCCGACGCCATGGCGCGCGAACGCATGCAGCTGGAAAACTCGGCGGCCGGGCGTGGCAGCGTCACCGTGATTGCCGACCCGCGCGTCGCAGCGCGCAAGGAGCGCATTGCTCAGCAGGCGGCACAAAGACAGATCGACCGGGAAGACGAGGCCCGGCGCAAGCCGCGTACCGTTCACGACAAGCGCGTGAAGCTCAAGTCGGCAAGTTAGCCGGGTTGGGCGTCACCGGCTTTTCGGCCTGGAGGCGCAGGTATTTCTCGTACAACGTCTCGCGCGTTTCCACATGGCCGGGGCTCACCGGAATGCAAGCCACCGGGCAGATCTGCACGCACTGCGGCTCATCGAAATGGCCGACGCACTCCGTGCACTTTTTCGGATCGATCTCGTAGATCTCGATGCCCATGTAGATCGCGTCGTTCGGGCATTCGGGCTCGCACACGTCGCAGTTGATGCATTCGTCGGTGATCATGAGGGCCATGCCCGATTATCGGTCTTGGGCATGGATGCTGCTTCTTCCCGGGTTATGCTGCTTCCCGCCCCATGAGTCTCTTCATCTTCAAGCGCTTTGCGACCCTGATCGGCACGCTGATCGGCGCATCGATCATCGTCTTCCTTGTCCTCGAAATCCTGCCCGGCAACGCCGCGCAGCTGATGCTGGGACCGGATGCCGCACCCGACGCCGTCGCCGCGCTCGCCGCCAAGCTCGGTCTCGACCAGCCGGCGTGGGCGCGCTACTGGCATTGGGTCGGCGGCATGCTGACCGGCAATCTCGGCGACAGCTATGCCTACAGCTCGCCGGTGCTCGATCTGATCCTCGAGCGCCTCGCACTCACCGTGCCGCTGGCGCTGTTGGCGATGGCGCTGACGACCGTGCTCGCATTGCTGGTCGGCGTGACGGCAGCCGCGCGACACAACAAGCTCGGCGATGTCGGCTTGATGAGCATGACGCAGGTCGGCATCGCGATCCCTAATTTCTGGTTCGCGATCCTGCTGATCCTTGTGTTCTCGGTGCAGCTCAAGTGGTTCTCGGCCGGCGGTTTCGACGGCTGGGGCGAAGGTGTTTTCGCAGGCATCAAGTCGCTGCTGCTGCCTGCGCTGTCGCTGGCCGTGGTTCAGGCCGCGATCCTCGCGCGGATCACGCGCTCGGCGGTGCTGGAAGTGATGCGCGAAGACTTCGTGCGCACCGCGCGCGCCAAGGGCGTTTCGCAGCGCGCCGTGCTGTGGACCCACGTGCTGCGCAACGCGATGATTCCGGTCATCACGGTGATGGGCATGCAGTTCTCGGAGTTGCTGGCCGGCACCATCGTGGTGGAGAACGTGTTTTATCTGCCGGGCCTGGGCCGGCTGATCTTCCAGGCCATCAGCAACCGCGATCTCGTCGTGGTGCGCAATTGCGTGATGCTGCTGGCGGCAATGGTGGTCATCGTGAACTTCGTGGTCGACGTGCTTTACGCCGTGATCGACCCGCGCATCAAGGCCTCCGACATATGAGCGCCCTTCCCGTCCTCGCGTCGAGCGCCGCCGCGTTGAAACTGCCTGGCTTCTGGCGCCGCGCGCTGCACCATCGCAGCTTCATGATCGGTGCGGTGCTGACGCTGCTGCTGGTGCTCGCCGCAACCGTTTCGCTGGCCTGGACGCCGTGGTCGCCCTACGAGATGGACATGCCCAGCAAGATGCAGCCGCCGAGCGGGTCGCACTGGCTGGGCACCGACAGCTTCGGACGCGACGTGGCGTCGCTGCTGCTGGTCGGCGCGCGCGCATCGATCCTGGTCGGCGTGATTGCCGTCGGCATCGGTCTCGTCGTGGGTACGGCGCTCGGGTTGCTCGCGGCGGCGCGGCGCGGCTGGGTCGAGGAAGCGATCATGCGGCTGTCGGACTTCTCGCTGGCCTTCCCGGCGATCCTGTCGGCCATCATGATGACGGCGGTGTTCGGACCCGGCATCGTGAATGCGATCGTCGCGATCGGCATCTACAACATACCCACGTTCGCGCGCATCACGCGTGCATCGGCCAATGCGATCTGGTCGCGCGAGTACATCGCCGCGGCGCGCGCCTGCGGCAAGGGCGCGTTCTCGATCACCTTCCAGCACGTGCTGCCCAACATCTCGGCGGTGCTGATCGTGCAGATCACGATCCGCTTCGCCATCGCGATCCTGGCCGAGGCTGCGCTGTCGTATCTCGGCCTCGGCACGCAGCCGCCGCAGCCTTCATGGGGCCGCATGCTGAGCGAGGCGCAGACGCTAATGTTCCAGGCACCGTTGCTGGCCGTGTTCCCGGGTGTGGCGATCGCGCTCGCGGTGCTCGGGCTGAACCTGCTCGGCGACGGCCTTCGCGATCTGCTCGACCCACGCCTGGCAAGGGCACGCTGATTTCCAACCATCAAGAAATGCCCCTCCTCGAAGTCGACGACCTCCACATCCGCCTGCAGACGCAGCGCGGCCCGGCCGATGCGGTGCGCGGCATCGGCTTCACGCTGGAGCGCGGCGAGACGCTGGGCATCGTCGGCGAATCGGGCTGCGGCAAATCGATCACGGTTCAATCGCTGATGGGGCTGCTGCCGGCAAGCGCGAAGGTCGGCGGCAGCATCCGCTTCGACGGCACCGAGCTGGTCGGGCTGGACGAACGCGCGATGTGCAGGATTCGCGGCGACCGCATCGGCATGATTTTCCAGGAGCCGATGACGGCGTTGAATCCTGTCCACACGGTGGCGCGGCAGGTCGGCGAGCCGCTGCGGCTGCATCGCGGGCTGACCGGCACTGCTGCGCGCAAGGAAGTGCTGGCGCTGCTGGAACGGGTCGGCATTCCGGACGCCGCTTCGCGCCTGGACGCCTATCCGCACCAGTTCTCCGGCGGACAGCGGCAGCGCATCGGCATCGCGATGGCGCTGGCCTGCGGACCCGATCTGCTGATCGCCGACGAGCCGACGACCGCGCTCGACGTGACGATCCAGAAGCAGATCCTCGACCTCATCAAGGACCTGGTCGCCGAACGCGGCATGGCGCTGATCCTGATCTCGCACGACCTCGGCGTGATCGCGAACACGGTGTCGCGGATGCTGGTGATGTACGGCGGCACGGTGGTCGAAAGCGGACCGACCGCGACGGTCTTTGCCGAGCGCGCGCATCCGTACACGCAAGGACTTTTCGCGGCACGCCCGGTGCTCGGCGCGCCGCGCGGCGGTCGGCTCGCGACGATCCGCGGCAGCGTGCCGGAGCTCATGGACATGCCGGCCGGCTGCCCGTTCGCCGGCCGCTGCGCCTTTACCGTCGATGTCTGCGCCACGACGCGCCCGCCGGCCACGCCGCTTCCAGATGACCACATCGTTCGCTGCATCCGGCTCGACGACATCGCTGCAATGCAGGGAACGACCGCATGACGGCCTCCACGACCAACAACGCACCGTTGCTTCAGGTCACCGACCTGGTCCGCCACTATGCGATGCCGCGCGAATCGCTTTTCGGCCCAGTGCAAACGGTCAAGGCGCTCAACGGCGTGAGCTTTTCGGTCGAGGCCGGCCGCAGTCTCGGCATCGTCGGCGAATCGGGATCGGGCAAATCGACCATCGCGCGCATCGTGATGGCGCTCGACAGGCCGACTTCCGGCAGCGTCCAGATGCTGGGACGCGATCTGCACAGGATTTCCACGGCCGAGCTGCGGACCGCGCGACGCGATTTCCAGATGGTTTTCCAGGACCCGTACGGCTCGCTCGATCCGCGCCAGACGGTGGCGCGCATCGTTGCCGAGCCGCTCGAAGCACTCGCCGGAAGCAGCCGCGCCGAACAGCGAGAACGTGCGTCCGAATCGCTGTCGGCCGTCGGCCTGCGCACGACCGATCTCGACAAGTACCCGCACGAATTTTCCGGCGGCCAGCGCCAGCGCATCGCCATTGCACGGGCGCTGATCACGCGGCCGAAGCTGATCGTCGCCGACGAGCCGGTGAGCGCGCTCGACGTGTCGGTGCAGGCGCAGGTGCTCAACCTCATGCAGGACCTGCAGCAGCAGTTCGGCATCAGCTATCTTCTGATCAGCCACGACCTCGCCGTGGTGAACCACTTGTGCGACGACGTGGCCGTGGTGCTGAAAGGCAAGATCGTCGAACAGGGCCCGCCGGAGCGGC
>JAQGMX010000320.1 GCA_028292145.1 Variovorax sp. | reverse complement strand
CCTTGGCGAAGGCGAGGCTGGATTCGACATCGAACACGATGGGCGCTTGCGATGCGGAGCGCGTCGCCTCGGCGAGCTCGCCCACGCCGATCCACCGTGCGCTGGCATCGGAGGACGACAGCACCTGGCGCGGCTCCGGGCCCACTTCCAGAGGCAGTCCTTGCGACGTCGCGTACACGTAGACCTGGTACCCGCCGAGCTGCACTAGCCAGGCGGCCGTCGTCAGCGCCCGCACGCCGTCCCAGTCGGCGATCACCACCCGCGCATGACGCGTACCGATGTATTTGTCGGTAGCCTGGACCAGCTGGCCGCCGCTTGCCCAGCGCCACCCGGGCAAGTGGCCGGCCTGGTATTCTTCGCTTGTCCTGACATCGAACTTGTACAGCGTGACTGCATCGGCTTCGGCCTCGAAGCGCGCCAGCACGTCGTCACCGATACGCTGGACTTCGGTACGCGCGAGGAGCGCTTGGGCTTCCCGGCGCGCGACTGCGAGCGATGCCACCGACGGTTCCGGGTTCAGCGCGGCGCGGCCATGGGCCAGCTGCTGACCGCTGAGTAGCCATGCCATCGTACCGTCCCTGAGCGACACCACCGGGTTCGGGATGCCGGCGTTGATCAGCGTCTGCGCCCCGATGATGCTGCGGGTGCGGCCGGCACAGTTCACGACGACCTGCGTCGACGGATCGGGCGCGAGTTCCCGAATCCGGTACACCAGCTCGGCGCCCGGCACGCTATGCGCGCCGGGCACGCTGAACGCCTGGAATTCCTCCGGCGTGCGGCTGTCCACCACGACCAGGTCCCGGCCTTCCGCCAGGCGGCGCTGCAGCTCATCGGCTTCGATGGTCGGCGTATGCAGCGTCTTCTCGACAATTTCACCCAGGGCCTTGCTCGGCACGTTGGTGCCGCTGTAGACCTCGTAGCCTGCGGCCTCCCACGCCAAGGTGCCGCCGGCCAGCACCGAGACGTCGCTATAGCCGAGGCGGGCGAGCTTGCCGGCGGCCTGGTGCGCCAGATGCTCGTCGAGATCGGTGACGACGATGGGTGTAGTGCGCCGGGGCACCAGGGCGTCGATGACGAGTTCCAGGCGCCACAGCGGCGCGTTGCTCGCCAGGAGCAGGTGCTTCTTCGCGAACACGCCCTCTTCGCGCACGTCCAGTAGCGCCAATTCATCACCCGAACGCAACGCCTGCTTGAGCGCATGCGGGGCAATGACCGGGTGGCGGATCAGGGCGGGTGGCGAAAATTGCCGGTACGTGCCACCTTCGCTGCTTTCAAATACCACGCGTTTGGTCAGGCGCTCCAGCGACAACCCATAGAAGTGCAGGTGCAAACCGTATTCGCCGCCGATCAGTTCGATCGTATGCACCACGTCGGCCGTCAAGGTCACATGTTGGCCGGCGGTGACATCGACCGTGCGCGCATGTTCCAGCCGGTCGCGCAGTGGATCGTCCGTGGCGCGGCGCCGGTACACCACATTGCGTTCATTGCCGCGGATGCCGGCGATCATGGCCCAGGTCGTGTGGTCATGCGGCGGCTGGAATTTGCCAGCCAGGCCGGCGGAGACGAACAGGGCAAAGCGACCGTCGGGATCTTCCGCCAGGCGGTACACCGCGTTCGGACGCTCGGCGCTGACGGGGAAATGATGGTCCGGGAAAAGCTCAGCCCGCCGCCCAAGCCCGACCAGTTGCTCGGCAATCGGGCCAAGGGCGGTTTCGCCCTTGCGGAGGAGCGCCTTGGCGCTGGAGATGAAGTCCCCGACCGCGCGGGCGCGCTCGGCGGAAACTCTGGCATCCTGGATGGGAGCGGGCAGTATGGTTTCTGTTGTCATGTCGTTTCAGGTTGATCACTCAGGTTTAAAGACCAGGTCTTGGCAGCGGCGCCTGGCATTCGCATGCATGGCGAAACGCCTGCTTCAGATCCTGCACCAGATCGCTCGCCGATTCCAGGCCGATATGCAGGCGCAGCACCGGTCTGTCGCCACGCCATGCATGCTGGGCAGCGAGGCGCTCCGGCGGCGCCAGCAGCGCCAGGCTTTCATAGCCACCCCAGGAAGCGCCAATGCCAAACAGGCGCAGCGCATCGACGAAGGCATGCGCCTGCGGCAAGTTGAACCGGCTGAACGCAAAAGAAAGCAAGCCATTGGCGCCAGAAAAATCCCGGCGCCACAGCGCATGGCCGGGGTCGCCTGGCAAGGCAGGATAGAAGACCTGCGCCACTTCCGCATGGCCCTGCAGGAATTGCGCTACGTGCAGCGCATTGCGTTGATGCTGCGACAGGCGCACGGCCAGGGTCCGCATGCCGCGCAACGTCAGATAGGCATCGTCGGCACCCACCGCCGTGCCGAGCGCGTCGCTGGCCTGGACGATCCGCTCCGCGACCGCGTCATCCCCTGCCACGATCGCGCCCTGCATCACGTCGGAGTGGCCGCACAGGTATTTGGTCGATGCCAGTACCGACACATGGGCGCCGAGCTTGAGCGGCTGCTGCAGGTAGCCGGAACTCCAGGTATTGTCGGCCGCCAGCAGGATGCCGCGGCTGCGTGCGATTGCGGCCAGCCGTGGCAGGTCGAGCACTTCGAATAGCAGCGAGCCTGGCGATTCGACGTACATGAGCCGCGTATTGGGCCGGATTAAGGCTTCCACGTCATCGCGCTGCGCAGAAAAATAGCCGACCTCGATGCCGAGACGAGTCAGCACCTGCCGGTGCAGCTTGCGCACC
>JAQGMX010000289.1 GCA_028292145.1 Variovorax sp. | reverse complement strand
GCCACCGATGCCCGCACAACCCCACGACGGCGTGACGCTGCGCCCCATGACCGCCGCCGACCTCAAGTACACGCATGCGCTGTCGGCCGAACTGCGCTGGCCGCACCGTCCGCAGGACTGGGAACAGGTGTTCGCGCATGGAGAAGGTTTCGTCGCAGAGCGCGACGGCGAAATCATCGCGTCGGCTCTGCGCTGGTTCTGGGGCGAACGCCATGCCACGCTCGGGCTCATCATCGTGACGCCGGCCTGCCAGGGCCGTCGCGTCGGTCACCGCCTGATGACGGCGTTGCTCGACGGACTGGACGACTGCACGGTGCTGCTGCATGCGACCGTCGCCGGGCAGGGTCTGTATGAACGCCTTGGCTTCACGCGCATCGGCGAGATCCGCCAGCACCAGGGCATCGCGCAGCAATCGCCGCCGGTCGAACTGGAAAAGGGATGGCGTCTGCGTCCGGCCGGCGTCAACGATGTCGCCACGGTTGCAGCGCTCGATGCGGCCGCACGCGGCATGCCGCGCGACGCCTTCATGGCCGACCTGCTCGACAGCGCCGAATCCACCGTCATCCTGGTCGACGAGGAGAACGAGCCACGCGGCTTCGGCATGCTGCGGCGCTTCGGCCGCGGCCATGTCATCGGTCCGGTGGTGGCGCCGGACGCGCAGACCGCGAAAACGCTGATCGCCTATCTGGCCGCCGTCAACGCGGGCAACTTCACCCGCATCGACATCGATTTCGACACCAGGCTCGCCGAATGGATCGAGAGCATCGGCCTGCTGCGCGTCGATGCGCCGACCACGATGGTGCGCGGTGCCCCGCTCGTGGTGTTGCCGCCGGGCGGACCGACGCTGTTCGCCATCGCCTCGCAGGCCGTCGGCTGAACCGGGACGCAACCCGGATGACCACCTTCCTCTACAAGTCCGACCCGGCGCGCGGCCAGCTCTGGGCCGACGTGTTTCGCCGACGCGCGCCCGAGATCGACTTCCGCATCTGGCCCGACGTGGGCGATCCGGCCCAGGTGCGCTTCCTGGCCGCATGGGTGCCGCCGGACGACATCGCGACGCGCTTTCCGAACCTCGAAGTGCTGTTCTCGTCGGGCGCTGGCGTCGACCAGTTCGACTTCTCGATGCTGCCCGCCACTTTGCCGGTGGTGCGCATGGTCGAGCCCGGCATCGTGAACGGCATGGTCGAGTACATGACCCATGCCGTGCTCGACCTCCACCGCGACATGGCGCAGTACCGGCGCCAGCAGGCGCAGGGTCTGTGGAAGCCGCTGCCGGTGCGAACGGCGGGCGAGCGCCGCGTCGGCGTGCTCGGGCTCGGCTCGCTCGGCAAGGCCGTGCTCGCACAACTCGTCGGCCTGGGCTTCGACTGCGCGGGCTGGAGCCGCTCGCGCCATGAGGTCGACGGCGTGCAGTGTCATGCGGGCACCGAGGAATTGCCTGCCTTTCTCGCGCGCACCGACATCCTGGTCTGCCTGCTGCCGCTGACCGATTCGACACGCGGGTTTCTCGATGCGAAGCTGTTCGCGCAGCTGCCCGAAGGTGCGGCGCTGGTGCACGTGGGCCGCGGCCCGCAACTGGTCGAGGCCGACCTGCTGGACGCACTCGAAAGCGGCCGCATCGCCGAAGCGGTGATGGACGTGACCGACCCCGAACCGCTCACTTCCGGCCATGCGTTCTGGACCCATCCGCGTATCCAGCTCACGCCGCACATCGCCAGCATGACGCAGCCGCTGAGCGCGGCCGAAGCGATGCTCGACAACCTCGCGCGCTTCGATGCGGGCGAGCCGATGGTGGGCCTGATCGATCGGAAGCTCGGCTACTGAACGGGTGCTGTACGGGTGCTGCCGGCCGCGACCGCAGCATCTGCTGTCGAAGCCCGCGGCAACCGCATGCCGCTTCGCGCGACGGGTCGAATGCAGCACCACATGGCCCGCCCTCCGTCCTAAGCTGGAGACCTGCCGAAGCCCTTCTTCCGGCCCCCACTTCAGGTCAAAGGTTCCCCCATGACGCACTCCGCCGCACTGCCCACCCACGCCGCGCTCGATGCCATCGACCGTGCCCATCTCATCCACCCGGTCTCGCCGTGGCGCACGCACGAAGCGCGCGGCCCGATGGTGCTGGAGTCCGCCCAGGGCGTCTGGCTCAAGGACAACAACGGCCACCAGCTGCTCGACGCCTTCGCCGGCCTCTGGTGCGTGAATGCCGGCTATGGCCAGGAGAGCGTGATCCAGGCTGCCGCCGACCAGATGCGCAAGCTGCCGTATGCGACCGGCTATTTCCACTTCAGCAGCGAGCCGGCGATCCGCCTGGCCGAGAAGCTGGTGCAGATCACGCCGGCCTCGCTGACGCGCGTCTACATGACGCTCGGCGGCTCGGAATCGGTCGATGCGGCGGTGCGCTTCATCGTGCAGTACCACAACGCGACCGGCCGGCCGTCGAAGAAGCATTTCATCTCGCTCGAACGCGGCTACCACGGCTCGTCGTCGACCGGCGCCGGCCTGACCGCGCTGCCGGCCTTCCATCGCGGCTTCGACCTGCCACTGCCGACGCAGCACTACATTCCGTCGCCGAACCCGTACCGCCAGGCCGGCCCCGCCGATCCGCAGGCGCTGATCGCGCAATCGGTCGCCGCGCTGCGCGCCAAGGTGGCAGAGCTTGGCGCCGAAAACGTTGCCGCCTTCTTCTGCGAGCCGATCCAGGGCTCCGGCGGCGTGATCGTGCCGCCCGAAGGCTGGCTCAAGGCGATGCGCGAAGCGACCCGCGAGCTCGACATCCTGCTGGTGGTCGACGAGGTCATCACCGGCTTCGGCCGCACCGGCCCGATGTTCGCGTGCGATGCCGAAGGCGTCGAGCCCGACCTGATGACGATGGCCAAGGGCCTGACCTCCGGCTACGTGCCGATGGGCGCCACGATGATGAGCGAGAAGATCTACGCGGGCATCGCCGACGGCGCACCCGCCGGCGCACCGATCGGCCACGGCGCGACCTATTCGGCGCATCCGGTCAGCGCGGCGGTCGCACTCGAAGTCATCCGCCTGTACGAAGAAGGCGGCGTGCTGGCGAATGGTCGAAACGTGGCCACGAGCTTCGCAGCCGGTCTCGACGCGCTGACCGCGCATCCGCTGGTCGGCGAGTCGCGCCATCGCGGCCTGCTCGGCGCGCTCGAACTGGTGAGCGACAAGGCAACCAAGCGCGGCTTCGACGCATCGCTCGGCCTGTCGGAGCGCATCTCGACCGCGGCCTACCGCAACGGCATCGTGTTCCGCGCCTTCGGCGACAACATCCTCGGCTTCGCGCCGGCGCTCACCTTCACCGAAGACGAGTTCGCCCAGATGTTCGCGCGTCTGAAGCGCACGCTCGACGAAGTGCTGGAAGCGCCCGACGTGCGGGCCGCCCTCGCCGCCTGAACGCGCTATTGCGCAAGGCCGACATCGAAGCAGAATCCGAACCTTCCTTATCTTCCTTGTCAGCGAGCACCGCCATGTCTGAAGCCTTCAAGATCGACCGACTCGACCTGCGCATCCTGGCCCAGTTGCAAAAGAACGGCCGCATGACCAACGTGGACCTGGCCGATGCGGTCGGCCTGTCGCCGAGCCCGTGCCTGATTCGCGTCAAGCGGCTGGAGCAGGCCGGCTACATCGGCGGTTACGGTGCACACCTGCGGCTGGAGAAGCTGGGCGACACGCTCACCGTGTTCACCGAGGTCACGCTGGCCGACCACCACCGCGAGGACTTCGCACGCTTCGAGGCCGCGATCCGCGAGGTCGACGAAGTGCTCGAATGCCACCTCGTGAGCGGCGGCTACGACTACATGCTGCGCTTCCTGACGCGCGGCGTGAACCACTACCAGGAAGTCATCGAGGCGCTGCTCGAACGCAACATCGGCATCGCCAAGTACTTCAGCTACATCGTCATCAAGTCGCCGTTCATCAAGACGCATTCGCCGATCGAACGGTTGTTCCCCCATCCGCGCTGAGCGGCGCGCCGACTGCCCTTCCCGTCATGCCCGACCTTTCCTCCCGACCCCGCGCGCGCTTCTTGCGCCTTGCAGAAACCCACCGGCCGCCCCTGGCGCTGCGGATCGACGGCGAGAGCGCGACCGCGCTGACCGGCGACACGCTGCTGGTCGCGCTGCTGACCCACGGACGGCGCGTGCGCGACAGCGAATTCGGCGATGGTCCGCGCGCCGGCTTCTGCCTGATGGGCGCCTGTCAGGACTGCTGGGTCTGGACGCCCGACGGCGACCGCCTGCGCGCCTGCTCGACGGTCGTCGAGGCGGGCATGTCGGTGCTGACCCGGCCGCCGCCTGCGCACTGGCCGGCTACGCCGGACCTGACGCAGTCGCTTGCCAGGAAGGCCGCGCGCGAAGAAGCAGGCAACACGATGGAACCGGGGGTGAGCGCATGAACGCCACCGCACCCCGCTTCGTCGTCGTGGGGACCGGCCCGGCCGGCGTGCGCGCCGCGCAGGCGCTGGTCGAGGCCGGCATCCGTCCGAT
>JAQGMX010000305.1 GCA_028292145.1 Variovorax sp. | reverse complement strand
ACCGCTCCTGCGGTGTGGCGTCGTATGCTCATGCCCCGTTTATCGCGCCGGGGTACTGACCCGTCGCTGACCCATTGCGACAGTAGAAACACGTATCCGTTACGTACTTTTTGATCGGGAAGATCCCTATGCGAATCCTGCTTGTCGAAGACGACGCCGTCCTGCGCGACGTGATGTTGCAGAGCCTGCGCGATGCCGGCCACCGCGTCGACGTGGCGACCAACGTGGAGGACGCCGATCAGCTCTGGCACGTCCAGCCTTTCGATGCGGTGCTGCTCGACCTCAGCCTGCCGGCCACCGGCAGCGCGACCAGCGGCCTCGGCAGCGGTCTGACCGCATTGCGCCAGGCCCGCGCGCGAGGCGACCGCACGCCGGTGCTGGTGCTGACGGCCCGCGACCGCACCGAAGAACGCATCGCCGGTCTCGATGCCGGCGCCGACGATTACCTCGGCAAGCCTTTCGACCTGTCCGAAGTCGAGGCGCGCCTGCGGGCGCTAGTGCGCCGCGCGCAGGGCACCGACGACATGGTCATGCTCGGCCAGCTCAAGCTCGACCGCAAGGCGCGCCGGTTCGCGGTCGCGGGCGTGCCGCTCGACCTGCCGGCGCGCGAATTCGAGGTGCTCTGGGAACTGATGAGCCCGCCCGGCCACACCGTGAGCAAACGGGCGCTTTCGGACAAGCTCTCGACCTTCGACGAATCGCTCGGCGACAACGCACTCGAAGCCTTCATCTCCCGCCTGCGCAAGAAGCTGGTCGACAGCGGCGCGGGCATCCGCACGTTGCGCGGCATCGGCTACCTGCTCGAAGCGGAACAATGAGCCGCAGGGCGCCGACGCTCAAGGGCCGCGTCCTGCGCGGTGTGCTGGCGCCGTTGGCACTCACATGGCTGATCGGCTCCGGGTTGGCGCTGGTGGTGGCGCAGTACTTCACCGGTCAGGCCTTCGACCGCGCGATGCTCGACGACGCCTATTCGGTGTCTGCCAACGTGCACACCGGCAAGCAGGGCCTGGAGCTGCTGCTGTCGCCGCGCGAAATGACGACCGTGCTGTTCGACCAGTCCGAGTCGGTGTATTTCGGCGTGCAGCGGCTCGACGGGTCGCTCATCGCCGGTCATGCAGGGCTGCAGGCGCCGGCGCCCGACGAAGGCGCGAGCTACCGCTTCTCGGACGTCGTCTACAACGGCAAGAGCCTGCGGGCGGTCGTGCTGGACAGGACGGAACCCAACGGTTTCCGCGTCCTCATCGCGCAGACCACGCGCACGCGTGCCGCGATGGTCGAGCGACTGCTGATCTATTCGCTGGCGCCGCAGCTGGTGCTGCTGCTGGTGCTCGCCGCATGGTTGTGGCGCCGCATCGGCCACGACCTGCAGCCGCTCGGCGATCTCCAGCAGGCGCTGGACCGGCGCGACGCGCAGGACCTCTCGCCGGTGACGGTGGTGCACACGTCGCGCGAGCTGGAGCGCCTGGGCGACGCGCTCAACTCCCTGTTCGACCGCCTGGGCCACAGCGTGCGGGCGCAGCGCGAATTCGCCGGCAACGTGGCGCATGAACTGCGCACGCCGCTCGCCGGCATCCGCGCGCTGGCCGACTACGGACTGGGACAGCAGAAGCCCGCCGTCTGGCGCGAGCAGCTGGAGCGCATCGCTGCCAGCCAGGCACGCGCGAGTCACCTGGTCGACCAGCTGCTCGGCCTGGCGCTGGCCGACGAGGGCAAGACCCGGCTGCAGCATGAACCCGTGCGGCTCGACGAGCTTGCCTCGCAGGCGGTGCTGCGCCATTTGTCGCGCGCCGATGCGAAGGGCGTCGACCTCGGCGCACGCGGGCTCGAGAACGAAGTGACGGTCGAAGCCAACACGGCGTTGGTCGAAGGCATTCTCGACAACCTGATCGACAACGCGCTGCGCTACGGCGGCAACACCGTCACGGTCGAACTCTCGGAGCGGATGCTTTCGGTGGTCGACGACGGCCCGGGCATCGCGCCCGAGGCCCAGCGCAACCTGATGCAGCGCTGGGCGCAGGGGTCGGAGGGCGTGAAGCTCGGGCAGGGCGCCGGGCTGGGCCTGTCGATCGTCACGCGCTACGTCGCGCTGCTCGGCGCGGAGCTGGCTTTCACGCCGGCCACGGCCGAGGGCGGACTGAGGGTCAGCGTCGCCTTCGGCAGAACGGCGAACGCCGTGCCGAAGGCCTGAGCCGACGGATCAGTCGAGCGTCGGGTAGTCGATGTAGCCGTGCTCGCCGCCGCCGTACATGGTGGCCTTGTCGACTTCGTTCCACGGCGCGTTCTCGCGGATGCGGCGCACCAGGTCCGGGTTGGCGATGAACGGGCGGCCGAAGGCGATCAGGTCGTCGCCTTCCTTGACGGCCGTTTCGGCCATCGGCTTGTCGTAGCCGTTGTTGACCATCCAGGCGCCCTTGCCGCCGGCGGTGCGGTAGGCGGCCTTGAGCGCTTCGTAGTCGAACGGGCGATCGTCGAGTTCACGCGGGCCGCCGGTGGCGCCTTCGATGACGTGGATATAGGCTAGATGCAGCGGCGCGAGCTGCTGGACGACGTATTCGAACAGCGCCTGCGGATGCTCGTCGTGCGCGTCGTTGGCCGGCGTGACCGGCGACAGGCGGATGCCGGTCTTGCCGCCGCCGATGGCGTCGGTCACGGCGCGGGTCACTTCGAGCGTGAAGCGGGCGCGGTTCTCGATGCTGCCGCCGTAGTCGTCGGTACGCACGTTGCTGTCGCGCTTGAGGAACTGGTCGAGCAGGTAGCCGTTGGCGGCGTGGATCTCGACGCCGTCGAAGCCGGCCGTCTCGACCGCGTTGCGTGCGGCAGCGGCGAAGGTGTGGACGATGCCCGGCAGTTCCGATGCGTCGAGCGCGCGCGGCTCGGAGGTTTCGACGAAGGTGGCCTGGCCGTCCTTGATCAGCACGGTCTTGGCCTTGGCGGTGATCGCCGACGGCGCCACCGGCTTGCCGCCGTCCGGTTGAAGGTCGACATGCGAGATGCGGCCCACGTGCCACAGCTGGACCACGATCTTGCCGCCCTTGGCATGCACCGCGTCGGTGACTTTCTTCCAGCCGTCAAGCTGCTCGGTGCCGTAGAGGCCCGGTACGTCGGAGTAGCCCTGGCCCTGGTGGCTGACGGCGGTCGCTTCGGTGATCAGCAGGCCGGCGGTGGCGCGCTGCTCGTAGTACGTCGCGGTCATCGGCTTCGGGATGGCGTCGGGCGAGCGGTTGCGCGTCAGCGGCGCCATGACGATGCGGTTGGCGAGATCGAGGTCGCCGGCTTTGACGGGGTCGAAGAGAGTAGGCATATTGGTTCTTGTTGTGAGTGACAGAGCCGGTCAGCGTAAACCCGTACGAGCGTCCGTGCTGTCGTGGGGTTGTCAGAATCCTGCGCATGCCGCCACCACCGATCCGCCATCTCGTCCTCGTGCTCGGCGACCAGCTCGATGCCCGCAGCACCGCTTTCGCGGGTTTTGACGGCGCCCGGGACCGCGTCCTAATGGTGGAGGCGCCCGACGAGTCCACGCACGTCCCCAGCACCCGTATGCGCACGGCGATGTTCCTCTCGGCGATGCGGCACTTCGCCGACGAGGAAATCACCGGCCGGGCCTGGCCGCTCGATTATTTGCGGCTCGGCGCGCACCGCTTCGACACCATCGCCGACGCGCTCGACGATGCGCTGGCACGCCATCGCCCAGATGCGCTGGTCATGACGCAGGCGGGCGAATGGCGTCTGGCGGACGCGATCGCGCAGTGCTGCGCGCAGCATGAGGTGCGTCTGGACGAGCGCGACGATCTGCACTTCATGGCGTCGAAGCAAGAGTTCGCCGAGTACGTGGGCAGCCGGCGTCAACTCGTGATGGAACCGTTCTACCGGCGCATGCGCAAGCAGCACGGCATCCTGATCGACGCCGACGGCGGTCCGACCGGCGGCGAATGGAACTACGACCACGAGAACCGCGGCGCCTTTGGCCGGAAGGGTCCGGGTCTGCTGCCTGCGCCGGTCGGCTTCGAGCCCGACGCGATCACGCAAGAGGTGATCGCCGACATGGCGCTGCATCTCGGCGATCAGTACGGCAGTGCCGACGCCTTCGACTGGCCTGTGACGCGCAGGCAGGCGCTGGTCGCACTGGAAGACTTCGTCACGCACCGGCTGCAGGATTTCGGTCGCTTCCAGGACGCGATGTGGCAGCGCGAGCCGTACCTGTATCACGCGCGGCTGTCGGCTGCGATGAACCTGAAGCTGCTCGACCCGCGCGAGGTGATCGCTGCAGCCACGGGCAGTGACGCGCCGCTCCCTGCCGTCGAAGGTTTCGTGCGGCAGATCCTCGGCTGGCGCGAGTTCATGCGCGGCGTCTACTGGTGGCGCATGCCCGATCTGGCGCAGGCCAATGCGCTGAAGCACAACGCGCCGTTGCCTGACTGGTACTGGACCGGCCAGGTCCGCATGAACTGCATGCGCGAAACCATCGGCCAGACGCTCGCGACCGGCTACGCGCACCACATCCAGCGCCTCATGGTCACCGGCAACTTCGCGTTGACCTTCGGCATGGACCCGCAGCAGGTGCACGCCTGGTACCTGTCGGTCTACGTCGATGCGGTGGAGTGGGTCGAGATGCCCAACGTGCTCGGCATGGCGCTGTATGCGGACGGTTCGCGCTTCGTGACCAAGCCGTACGCGGCGGGCGGCGCCTACATCAACCGCATGAGCAACTATTGCGCCGGCTGCGTCTACAAGCCGGGCGACCGAACCGGTGAAACGGCGTGTCCGGTGACCGTCATGTACTGGGACTTCGTGGCCCGCCATGCGGACATGCTTGAAAGCAATCCGCGAACCGTGATGATGGCCAGGAACCTCCGGCGCATGGATCCCGATGAGGTCAAGACGCTGCAGGCCGCGGCGCAGCGAATGCGCGAGCAGCCTGACCTGCTGTGAACGGTTCATAACGGCTGTGAACCGTCATGAACGAATGCCGATCTTTGGACAAGATCGACACCGAATCACTTGGCCGGTTTTTCCGCAGCGATGGCTGCCTGCACCGCCGGCCGCTCGCCGATGCGTGCGTGCCATGCCATCAGGTTCGTGCAGCCGGCAATATCGAGGCCGAGCGGCTTGGCCCAGTTGGTGACCGTGAACAGATAGCAGTCGGCTACCGTGAAATGCTCGCCGGTCACGAAAGGCTTGTCCGCCAGCTGTTCATCGAGCCAGGTGTAACGGCTCTTCAGCTTGTCCTTGAAGATCGTCTTGGCTTCGGCCGGCATGTTCGGGTTGAACATCGGGCTGAAGTTCTTGTGGATCTCGGTGCTGATGAAGCTCAGCCATTCCTGCAGGCGGTAGCGCTGCAACGTGCCGTTGGCAGGTGCCAGGTTCTTCAGTGGCGCCAGGTCGGCGATGTACTGGAGGATGGCCGGGCCTTCGCGCAGCAGCGTGCCGTCGTCCATTTCGAGCAGCGGCACATAGCCCAGCGGGTTGAGCTTGTAGAAGTCGGTGCCGTCCGGCAGCGTGTGGGTCTTGGTGCTGGCCAGCACCGGTTCGACAGCCAGGCCCGCTTCGAGGATGGCGATGTGGGAGGCAAGCGAACAGGCGCCGGGCGAGAAGTACAGTTTCATTCGAGAACTCCGTAGGAGCGAAAAGTAGGGAAGAGGCGTCCATCCTAGCCTCTGGCCCGTCGCGTTTCTGTCCTACGGTTTCATGCGAGCGGCGACTATCCGGCGGAGAAAAGCTTGTTTCTAAACTTTGCTCACCTTGCGGCATGGAGCCGCTTCTGGAGCTCTCTCATGTTGAAGTACGCCATTATTTTTGCCATCGTCTCGTTGATCGCCGGCGCGTTCGGTTTCGGTGGCGTCGCTGCCGGTGCCGCCGGTATCGCGAAGGTTTTGTTCGGCCTGTTCCTGGTGCTGACGGTCGTTTTCCTGGTGCTCGCAGCACTGGGCGTCGGCGCCGTGCGAAAGGCCATCGACTGATGAGCCAGACAGAAAAGTCTTCGATCGCGCAACGCGTGTTGCGGATCTTGCA
>JAQGMX010000291.1 GCA_028292145.1 Variovorax sp. | reverse complement strand
GGTCGGTCAGCGTCATGGTGATGGCGCCGGCGAGCACCGGCATCACGGCGATCAGCAGGTACGCGGTGATAAGCCAGGTCCAGCAGAACATCGGCATCTTCATCAGCGTCATGCCGGGCGCGCGCATGTTGAGGATGGTCACGATGATGTTGATCGAACCCATGATCGACGAGGCGCCCAGCAGATGCATCGCGAAGATGCCGGCGTCCATTGACGGGCCCATCTGCAGCGTCAGCGGCGCATAGAGCGTCCAGCCGGCGGCCGGTGCGCCGCCTGGCATGAAGAACGAAGCCACCAGCGTGATGGCCGCCGGGATCATCAGCCAGAAGCTGAAATTGTTCATCCGCGCGAAGGCCATGTCGGACGCGCCGATCTGCAGCGGAATCATCCAGTTCGCGAAGCCGACGAAGGCCGGCATGATCGCGCCGAACACCATGATCAGCCCGTGCATCGTGGTGAACTGGTTGAACAACTCCGGGTTGACCAACTGAAGCCCTGGCTGGAACAGCTCGGCGCGGATCAGCAGCGCCAGCACGCCGCCGACCATCAGCATCGTGAAGCTGAACAGCAGGTAGAGCGTGCCGATGTCCTTGTGGTTGGTCGCGAACAGCCAGCGACGCCAGCCGGTCGGCATGTCGTGGTGCTCGTCGTGGCCGTGATGGTCGTCATGCGCACCGGGGGCGCCGTGCGCGTGGCCGTGGGGGTCGAGAACTGCACTCATGTCTTTATTCCTTTTATAGCTTCGCGCGCTCGACCTTGACTTCTGCCGGCTGCACCAGCTGGCCGGTCTTGTTCGACCAGCTGTTCTTGGTGAAGCTGATCACGGCGGCGATGTCGGTATCGCTCAGCTGCTTCCACGACGGCATCGCACCGTTGTTCTGGCCCTTGAGCAGCACGTTGATCTGGTCGGTATGGTCGGGGTCGAGCACCTTGGCCGAGCCGTCGAGCGGCTTGATCGGGCCGGCGCCCTTGCCATTGGCCTGGTGGCAGGCCGCGCAGTTGGCCGCATAGACTTTTTCGCCGCGCGCGAGAATTTCAGGCAGCGCCCAGACCTTGCTCGGGTCGTCGAGCTTGGCTGCGGCTTCCTTGCGCTTGCCGTCGACCCAGGCGGTGTAATCGCCGGCCGAAACCACCTTCACGTGGATCGGCATATAGGCGTGTTCCTTGCCGCACAGTTCCTGGCACTGGCCGTAGTAGTCGCCGATCTTCTCGGCGCGGAACCAGGTGTCGCGCACGAAGCCGGGAATCGCGTCCTGCTTGATGCCGAACTGCGGCACCGCAAAGGCGTGGATCACATCGTTCGCCGTGGTGATGATGCGCACCTTCTTGTCGACCGGGACGACCAGCGGGTTGTCAACCTTGAACAGGTAATCGACCGGAATCTCGCCCTTGGCGCCGCTGTTGGACATCGCGCGGTGCGAGCTGTCGAGCGTCGAGATGAAGCCCAGGCCCTCGCCCTCGCCGTTGATGTAGTCGTAGCCCCACTTCCACTGGTAGCCGGTGACCTTGACAGTCAGGTCGGCGTTGGTGGTGTCTTTCTGCGCGACCAGCACCTTGGTGGCGGGCAGCGCCATCAGGATCACGATGATGAATGGAACGATGGTCCAGATCACCTCGACCACGACCGATTCGTGGAAATTGGCCGCCTTGTGGCCTGCGGCCTTGCGGTGTTTCCAGATCGAATAGAACATCACCGCGAACACGGCGACGAAGATCACGGTGCACAGGATCATCATGACCGAGTGCAGGAAATGCTGCTCCTGCGCGATCTTTGTCACGCCGACCGGCATGTTGAGCTGACGCACCATCGGACCGCCGGCCAGATCCTCGACCGCATGGGCCGCACCGGAGACGGCCGTTCCGGCCGCCAGCAGCAGATTCGCCAGACTGAACTTGTTGCGCCAAATGCTCTTCATCGTGTTCACTTCTTCATTTTTTCGTTAACCGACGGCTGACCGAGTCACTTCAAGCACCGCGCAGCGCCATGCGTATCTCGCGCGCCAGTGCCGCACGAAGCTCGGGGCGCACATAGCGCCCCACCTTGACCGAACGACCCTGTCCCGACACCTCAATCAGCGAACCGTCGCCGGCCTGCGGTTCGATCCGAACCTGGTGCGGCAAAAACTCGGTGCGCTCGCGATGCCCGCCGCTCTCCAATTCGATCACCAGTCGCCCGCCGGTCAGCGCGATGCGCTCACCGTCGGTGGCGTGACGTGCATAAAGCACGAAAGCGGCACCCACAGCCACCAGTTCCAGCCAGGCGAACGGCAGCACGAGAGGCGCGCCGTTGAGCCAGAACGCCGTGCCGATTCCGAGCGAAACCACGCACAGCGACACGTAGAGCCAGCCTAGCTGGCTCGGTGCGACGGAGCAGTTGCGCTTCAGGATCCAGTCGGTGCTCTGACCCGAAACAACGGCAAAACGAAACACGGAGTTCGACACGGTTGCGGTAGGCAAATCGGTGCGACGCGGGAAAATCCCCGGGAGATCACGCTGCGACCAATTGTAGCGGGTCGGTTACTCGGGTTGACCCGTATCAGGGCCGCCCGCGCTGGAGCATCTCGCGCATTTCCCGCAGCGAAACCGCGCTTTCGCCGGACAGAGCGACGCGCGGCGGCGGCTTGAACGCATGGCCGTAGATGATCTCGAAGCTCAGCGCGATCCGGCCGTCGTTCTCGCCCGGAACGGCCAGCCCGGCCAGCGCGGCGCGCAGATCCGCATGCCAGCGCCGCCCGCGCAGCGCCGGGAAGCGGCCCGGATGCAGATTGCGCCCGATGCCGCGGAGCTCGGCCAGCGCCGCCTCGGGCGTGGCCCAGGTCAGCACGATCCGCTCCATGTCCATGATCGGCTCGGCAAACCCTGCGCCCACCAGCATGTCGCCCCAATCGTGCATGTCGGTGAACTGATGGCCGGCTGCCGGCCAGCCGAGACGCTCGTAAAGCCCGCGAAGTTCGCGCACCGTATCGGGGCCCAGGCAGGAGAACATCAGGAAACCGTCGGTCGCGAGCCGTCGATGCCAGGCCGCAATCAGCGCCTGCGGATCGGCCGCCATGTGCAACGCCATGTTGGCCCACAGCATGTCGACGCCCTGCTCCGGCAACGCGTCGAAGCGCGCCTGCGCGCCCTGCCAGCGCCGGGCCGTCCACCAGGGCGCGGCCAGCGTGGCGGCCGTGCGGGCGGCCAGGACGGCGTCGGGCTCGATCACGAAAGACGGCGCATCGCGATACCGGCGGGCGACCAGCGCGTGGGCTTCCAGTCCGCCCCGCAGCGGCGACCAGTCGGCCCAGGTTTTCGGCTTCACGGTGATCCATTGCAGCCGGTCTTCCATGCGGCGACCGATTTCCTCGTGCAGCCACGGCGATGCCGGGGTGTCGGATGCAGGAACGGCCGGCGGCGTCAGGCGCTCCCAGCGGGCGGCCGCCGTGGCATCGATGGTCGGCGGGCGCTGTGCGGATTCGGTAGGCATGGGGGCGCTCAGTATATTGAGCGATGTTTTCCGGTCGGGGCGTACGTCCTTTCTCCCCCTTTTCGATGTTCCCGCGTTGGCTCGACCGCCTGCCGAGCCAGTGCGCGGTGTGCCGTGCCTGGCCATCGCAACCGGTCTGCGATGCCTGCATCGCGCGCTTCGCCGCCCCCGTGCCGCGCTGCGCCACCTGCGCGCTGCCGCTATCGGCCGCCGACGCCGGCACGCAATGCGGCGACTGCATCGTCCATCCGCCGCCGCTCGACGCCTGCCTGGCCGCCTGCGACTACGCATGGCCGTGGCCTGAGCACATCGCACGCTTCAAGTTTCACGGCGATGCCGGCTGGGCGACACCGTTCGCGACGCTGATGCGCAGCGCGCCGTGGGTCGAACTGCGCATCGAGCAATGCGACCTCGTCCTGCCGATGCCGCTGTCAAAGGAAAGGTTGCGACAGCGCGGCTTCAATCAGGCGCACGAACTC
>JAQGMX010000286.1 GCA_028292145.1 Variovorax sp. | reverse complement strand
GTCGCGCGCACGGGTGCGGGTACGGGGGGCGGCGGCGTCCGCACGGGCGCTGGCGCTGGGGAGGGCGGAGGTGACGGCACCTCGCTGGCCAGCGGAGCGCCGTTGCGCAGCGTCTGCACGCGCGCGGCAAGTTGGCCGTCGCCCAGCAGCGCGAAGAAGCTGCCGAAGGCCATGGACAGGCGGGAAAAGAAGGGAAGGGCTTGTGGTTCGGTCATGGGCAATGGGGCCCCACGGGGGCGCAACAGGCGGTTGACCGGTCAAACGCCGGGCCGCGGGGTCGCTATTGTCTTCAATGCGCGGCACGCAACCGGTCACTGCGAGGATTTGGCATGGCGTTGCCACGGGATTTACCGACCCTGACCTGGTGCGGGCCGCAGAGGCGGCCAATGGTCACGCTTGTCAAAAATCAGGGTGTCGGCGCCGAGGCGACTTCAAACCGGTCCGAGCGACGACTCGAGCTGCCGCCTTCCGATCACCCGAACGATATTCTCCGCAGCCCCAACGGCCATTCCCCGCAACCCGCCGTTGGTGGTGCCGCCGATGTGGGGCGTCATCACCGTGTTCGGCAAACCGAGCCAAGACGATGTTTCATCCAGCGGCTCTTCGTCGAAGCAGTCCAGACCCAGATGCAGATCGCCGGCCCTCAGTCTTTCCTGCATGGCCGTCTCGTCGAACAACCCGGCGCGGGCGGTGTTGATGACGATCGCGTTTTTTCTGAGCAGACCGAGACGGCGTTCATCCAGCAGACCGCGCGTGGCATCGTCCAATGGGCAGTGCAGCGAGAGCACATCGCACATCGGCAGCAGTTCGTCCAGCCGACACAGCGTGACGCCGGAGGGCAGGGTGTCCAGCTCGATGTACGGATCGCACACCCGCACGTTCATGCCGATGGCCAGGGCGAAGCGCATCACGCGCGCGCCGATCGAGCCGCAGCCGACGATGCCGAGCGTGGCGCCCGAAAGCTCCAGACCCATGTAACCGGCCTTGTCCCAATGGCCGTCGTGCATCCGCCGATCCAGCCAGGGAATACGGCGAGCGCAGGCCAGCATCAGGCCCAGCGTGTGCTCGGCAACTGCCTGGCTGTTCGAGCCGACGGCGGCGATCGCGGCAATGCCCAGTTCGCGCGCGGCCTGCTGGTCGATGGCGTCCATGCCGACACCGTGGCGGCCGACGACCTTCAAGCGCGAAGATGCGGACAGCACGCGCCGATCGATCCGGCCGTAGCGCGCGAGGATGGCGACCGGCTGCTCGCACTCGCACAGGGCGACGAGTTCGTCCTGCGTGAACTTGGCGCCGGCGTAGACCAGCCGGTAGCCTGCCAGCAGGGCGACCGCGTCGGGATGGATCGCCGCTTCGGTGACGAGGATGGTGTCTGCTGTGATTGTTCTCATGGCATTCAGCTTTTTGGAGGGCAGGCACGGTGCAGCGCGAGCCCCGGAACGCCGGTTTCTGCGCGCAGCACCGCGCCGTGCGTGGAATCCGTGACGTACAGCGTGCGTCGTTCCGGTCCACCGAATGCCAGGTTGGTGATCGATGCACCCGGCGCGCCGCGCAGCACCAGCTCAGGCTCGGCGCGCGTGTTCAGCACCCAGACGTAGCCGAGTCCGGGGTTCGCCACGAGCAATCGGCCATTCCGGTCCACCGCCAGGCCGTCGGGGCCGCTGGCGCCGTAGGAAGTGAAGAACTGGCTGACTTTGGCGACGCTGCCGTCTTCGAGCAAGGGCACGCGCCAGACGCAGTTGCCGCGCGTCACCGCGAGATACAGCACCTTCTCATCGGGTGACAGCGCCACGCCGTTCGGGCTCGGCACGTTGTCCAGCAGCAGGTCGAGCTGGCCGGACGGGCGCAGCCGGTACAAGCGGCCGGTGGGGTCGTGCAGGCCGGTCTGCCCCTGGTCGGTGAAATAGAGATTGCCTTGCGCGTCGAAGACCAGATCGTTCGGGCCCTTGAAACGCTCGCTGTTGCGTCGCGCCAGCCAGGGTTCGACGCGCCCGCTCGCAATGTCCAGACGCATCAGGCCGTTCTTGTAGTCGGTGATGAGCAGGGTGCGTGCGTCCATCAGCTTCATGCCGTTGGGTTCGCCGTCGTATTCGGCGATCAGCGTCCATTCGCCGGCTTCGCCTGATCCTCCGGCCACGTCGATGCGGAAGATGCGGCCGAACGGAATGTCGGTCACGTACAGGTTGCCGTGGTCGTCGACCACCGGGCCTTCGAGAAACGAGTCGGTCGGCTGGCCACCCCGGTTGGCCCGGCTCCAGTCGCTGTGCTGGCGCTCTCTGAAACGGTCCGGAAGGCGGGTGAAGGGCTGGAGGTCGGCGACCTGGGGTTGCTTCAGCAGGAACATGGCGATGATTCAGTTTTCGGTGGATTCGTCGAAGCCGTACAGGCGAGCGGGGTTGTCGACGAGGATGCGGTCCATCTGCCGGTCGTCGGCGCACCAGCTGCGGAACCGATCCACCAGCTGTGCGTCGTCGACGCTGCCCGGTTCGGCAACGGTATGAGGCCAGTCGCTTCCCCACAGCATGCGCTCGGGCGCGGCAGCCAGCAGCGCGCGGGCAACGGCGTCTTTGCCTTCGCGGGCCGCTGCATCGCTGTCCGCTTCGATGTAAGGGGCGGAGAGCTTCATCCACGTGCGGCCGTCGTCGAGCAGCCGGCGCACGATCGAGAATGCATCGCGGTTCGCGCCGTCCATAGTGTCAAGCAGCCCGAGATGGTCGATGACCAGCGGCACCGGCACGGCCAGCGACCGCAGCACGGGCGCGAGTTCCAACAGCGTGCCCTGCCGGGCCAGCACCTGGATGTGCCAGCCGAGCGAGACGACTTTGTCCGCCAGCGTAGTCAGCATCGCGGGCGTGGTTACGCCCCAAGACTGCGGGCTGAAGAAATTGACGCGCAGGCCGCGGATGCCGTGCCGGTGGAGG
>JAQGMX010000280.1 GCA_028292145.1 Variovorax sp. | reverse complement strand
TGTCGATGCCGGTGCGGCTGTGCGCCACCTCGGCCACGATGCGCGCCAGCAGCGGCAGGCCCAGCTCGTACAGCTTGTGCGCCAGCCGGTGGTGGATCATGGCGTGCACGCCGGGATAGCACAGCAGCACCTCGTCGACGCTGCGCGCCGCGGGGTCTCCGTGGAAGGCGGCCATCACGTCGGTGTCGAGCAGGCGCCGCAGACCGGGCAAGGCTTCGGCGAAGGCCTTCACGCGCTGGTGCGCATCGGCGCTCAAGGCGGAAAGCTCGGCGGGCGAGTGGCGCTTTTCGTGGCGTAACTCCAGCGTCGCCTGCGCGTGCAGCTGGTGCAGTGCGGCGTCGAGCGTGCGCGCGACGTAGAAATCTTCGCTTTCCTGACGCAGATCGGTCGGACCGAGCCGCATCGGGAACAGCGCGCCGGTCAGCGCCTCGACCACCTGCGCCACCACGTCGCGCGACGGCAACTCCCGCTCGCCGCCCTCCTGCGTGCGCTTCTGCGAATCGCGCCATTCGCGACGCGCCTGATGCAGCGCCGTCACGACCTCGTCCACCTGAAACCCTGCCATGTCCGCCTCTTCTTTCTGTCTGCTTGCGATACCCGAAGCTTCGCATTGTGCAGAAGGGAGCGCGGATGTGAGGCGAGCGCTACTTCTTGGTATAGATCTGGTCGAACGAGGCGCCGTCTGCAAAGTGCGCCTTGTCGGCCTTTGCCCAGCCGCCGAAGGCCTGATCGATGGTCACCAAGGTCAGTTTCGGGAACTGCTTGTCGTACTTGGCCTTGGCCTTTTCGCCGGTCGGGCGATAGAAGTTGCGTCCGGCGATGTCCTGGCCTTCGTCCGAATACAGGTACTTCAGGTATTCCTCGGAAATTGCGCGCGTGCCCTTGCGGTCGACGACCTTGTCGACCACCGCAACGGTCGGCTCGGCCAGGATGCTGATCGACGGCGCGACGATCTCGAACTTGTCGGGGCCGAATTCCTTCAGCGCCAGATAGGCCTCGTTCTCCCAGGCCAGCAACACGTCGCCGACGCCGCGCTGAACGAAGGTGATCGTCGAGCCCCGGGCGCCGGTGTCGAGCACCGGCACGTTGGCGAACAGCTTGCCGACGAATTCCTGCGCCTTGGCATCGCCGCCGTGCTTGCGCTTGGCGAATTCCCAGGCCGCGAGGTAGTTCCAGCGCGCGCCGCCGGAGGTCTTCGGGTTCGGCGTGATCACCTGGACGCCCGGCTTCACCAGATCGTCCCAATCCTTCAGGCCCTTTGGATTGCCCTTCTTGACCAGGAACACGATGGTCGAGGTGTACGGCGCCGAGTTCTGCGGCAGGCGTTTCTGCCAGTCGGGCTTGACCAGAGTGCCGTGCGTCGCGAGCGCGTCGATGTCGCCGCCGAGCGCCAGCGTGGCCACGTCGGCGTCGATGCCGTCGATGATCGAGCGCGCCTGCTTGCCGGAGCCGCCGTGCGACTGTTTGATCGTCACGTCCTGGCCGGTCTTGGCCTTCCAGTACTTGGCGAAGGCCTGGTTGTATTCGACGTACAGCTCGCGCGTCGGGTCGTACGACACGTTCAGCAGCGTGACCGGGCCGGCCTTTGCAGGCTGGGCGCCGGACGGCAATGCGGCAAAGCCGAGGCCGCCGGCAATGGCAGCGACGGCTGCGACCGAAGAAAGCTTGATAAAGTCGCGGCGAAGGCTCATGGGTGCTGCTCTCTTTGTTCTGCACGAAGGCATATCGATGAAGCCGCCGATTCTGAATTCGGCATAAGGAACTGGGAACGACGAAGTTTTCAGTTCTTAATAACGAAATCAACTAAGGGCCGCTGCATGCATCGCATGCGATGCGGTCCGCATTCCACGAACACACAATAAGGCGACTCAAAAATGGCACGCATGGTCCAGTGCATCAAGCTCGGCACAGAAGCGGAGGGACTCGATTTCCCGCCCTACCCCGGCGACCTCGGCAAGAAGCTGTGGGAAAACGTCAGCAAGGAAGCCTGGGCCGCCTGGCTCAAGCAGCAGACGATGCTGGTGAATGAAAACCGCCTGAATCTCGCCGACCTGCGGGCGCGCGAATATCTCAAGCGCCAGATGGAAAAGCACTTCTTCGGCGACGGCGCCGACGCGGTCCAGGGCTACACGCCGCCGCCGGGCGCCTGATCCCCCGAAAATGACTTCGGCGCCGGTCCGGTGAACGAAACGGTCGACTGGCGCGCCGACGGCGTGCCGCAGAGCGTCCGCTTCGGCGACATCTATCACACCAAAACCGGCGCACTGGCGCAATCGCGCCACGTCTTCATCGCCGGATGCGACCTGCCGGCCGCATGGGCCGGACTGCCGCAATGGCGGATTCTGGAGACCGGCTTCGGTTTCGGCCTCAACTTTCTGGCTTGCTGGCAGGCGTGGCGCGACGATCCGCAGCGGCCGCGCATGCTGCACTTCGTCTCGATCGAGGCGCATCCTGTGACGCAGGCCGATCTGCTGCGCGCGGCTGCCGCGTATCCCGAACTGTCGGACCTCGCCACGGCGCTCGCCGCGCAGTGGCACGGTCTGCTGCCGGGCTTTCACCGGCTGTCCTTCGACGACGGCCGTGTGCTGCTGACGCTGTGCATCGGCGACGTGCAGCCGATGCTGCGCGCGCAACGCTTCGAGGCCGACAGCATCTTCCTCGACGGTTTCAGCCCGACGCTCAACCCGGCGATGTGGTCGCCCGAAGTGCTCAAGGTCGTCTCGCGTTTCGCACGCCAAGGCACACGGATCGCGACCTGGACCATCGCCCGGGCGGTGCGCGATGCGCTGGCGCAGAACGGTTTCCAGGTCCGCAAGGCGACCGGCCTGCCGCCCAAACGCGATTGCCTGCGCGGCGAATTCGCGCCGGCGTGGACCGTGCGCCGCCGCGCGCCTCCGGAAGCGGTCGCCGTGCCGGGCCGTTGTGCGGTGATCGGCGCGGGGTTGGCCGGCGCCGCAGTCGCTGCAAGTCTGGCGCGACGCGGCTGGGAGGTGACGGTGTTCGATGCGGCCAACCGGTCGGCCGCCGGCGCTTCCGGCTTGCCGGTGGGCGTGCTCGCGCCGCATGTGTCGCCGGACGATGCGCTACTGTCGCGGCTCACGCGCGCCGGGTTGCGGCTCACATGGCACGAACTGGCGTCGCGGCTGGAAGAAGGCGTCGACTGGCGCGCCAGCGGCGTGCTGGAAAGGCGTCCGCCGGGCGACGACCGCCTGCCGCCGGACTGGCGCGCGGACGGACCGAACGAATCCTGGCGCGCCGACGCCGCCCGGATTGCCAACGCGGCGTTGCCGCCCGACACCGTCGCGCTCTGGCACGCACGCGCCGGCTGGGCCAAACCAGCGCAACTGGTGGTTGCCTGGCTGGCGCAACCCGGCGTTGCTCTCAAGACCGGGCAGAGGGTCGCCGGGATCGAGACGGTCGCCGGCACATCGCCGACCGTCTGGCGTCTCTGCGCAAGCGACGGCAGCACCATCGCCCAAGCCGACCGCGTCGTGATCGCCGCCGGGCACCAAAGCGCCATGTTGGCGCCGGCACAACCTCTGCAACCGGTGCGCGGACAGGTCGCCTGGGGCCGCACGCCGGCAAGCCCGGATGCAAATGGCGAGATCGCCCTGCCCCCGATGCCGATCAACGGCGACGGACATCTGATCGCGCAAGTGCCCCTGGTCGATCGCACCAAGTGCGTCGATGGCATCAAAGGCACTTTTTGGCTCACAGGCGCGACTTTCGATCGCGACCGCAACGACATCCTTCCGAGCGAAGCGGACACCGCCGCCAACCGCGACCGTCTCGCGCGGCTGCATCCAGGCGCCGCATTGGCGCTGGCGGGTGTTTTCCACAGCGGCGAAGCCGAAGTCTGGGCCGGGGTCAGATGCGCGTCTGCCGACCGGCGACCGCTGGTCGGTCCGGTGGATCTGTCGGTGCCGCAAGGGCCGTGGATGTGTACGGCGATGGGTTCGCGAGGGCTCAGTTTCGCGGCGCTCTGCGCTGAACTGCTCGCCGCCCGGTGGCACGGCGAACCGCTGCCGCTGCCGACCGCACTGG
>JAQGMX010000278.1 GCA_028292145.1 Variovorax sp. | reverse complement strand
TCGGTGGCATAGAACGAGCCCTTGCCGGGCTTGTCGATGACGACTTCGCCGGACAGCGGCGCGAGCGCCGCGATGATTTCCCAACCCGGCTCGCCGCGCACCAGAATGCGTCCGCACGGGCCGTCGTCGCCGATGCCGACGCCCGCCGCGCCGATCTGCCGCGAGCGCCAGCGCTTGTTCGCCGGCAGGTCGGCCAGGTCGGGCCGGTGGCCTTCGCGCGTGTGGATGATGTGAAAACCCAGCGCACGCATCCGCGCCATGACGCGAGCAATCGGCTCGATCGGCGCCTGCACCAGCGACAGGTCGTAGCCCATCACGTCGACGTAGCCGCCCTCGCCGCAGAAATCGGTCTGCATGTCGATGACGACGAGCGCGGTGTTTTCGGGCCGCAGGTCGCCGTTCCAGGGCCATGCGTACGGTTGGGCTGCGACCGTCGTCATGACTCGGGACCGCCATAGGCGCGCACCGGTGCCGCAAAGCCGCACGATGTGCCGTCGACCACCTTCACGTCGTCGCTCCACGGCAGCTTGTAGCGGCCGGCGGCCATGTCCTGCATATATGTATACGGAAAATCCTGCGCGCCGCCCTTCACGGCGACGTAGCCGCGGTGGTAGAGCTGGTAGATGTTGTTCTCCACGCCCCAGCCGGTGCGGGCTTCGCGCACCAGATCGGGCCGCAGTTCGCAGGTGATGATTTCGTCGACACGGCCGCCGCCCTCGACCATCAGCGTGCCGTCGAAGCTGCAGAACATCCCTTCGCCCATCGAATCGAAACTGCCGTCGCTGCCGCACATGCAGACGCTCGCGGTGTAGGCCAGGTTACAGAAGGCGTTGGCCTGGTTGGTGATTTTCCAGGCGTGGCGGATCGGCGCTGTGTACCCGGCGGTGCGGATGATGATCTCGGCGCCCTTGTACGCGGCCTCGCGCGCCATCTCGGGCAGCATGCCGTCGTGGCAGATGATGAGCGAGAGCCTGCTGCCGTTCGGTCCGTCGCAAACCGGCACGCCGAGGTTTCCCGGCTCCCACGGCTCGACCGGCACCCACGGATGCATCTTGCGGTAGTAGAGGCGGATGGCGCCGGTGTCGTCGACGATCAACCCGCTGTTGTACGGATTGCCGTCCGGGTTGGCCTCCATGATCGAGAAGCAGCCCCAGATCGTGTGGTCGACGCAGGCCTTGCGGAACGCCGCGACCTCGGGGCCGTCGAGCGTGCACATGATTTCCGGCGACGTGTCCATCGACAGGCCGTGCAGCGAATACTCCGGGAAAACGACCAGATCCATCGTGCCCTGGTTGCGCCGCGCCTTGCCGACCATGTCAACGATGCGTTGCGTCTGCGCTGCCAGATCTTCTGGTGTGCGGACAACCGGCAGTTGCAGCTGCACCAGCCCGATGACGACGCCGTGCGCCGACTTGTTAAGACCACCGAAACCGCTCATTTGGCGTTGTCCTTTATCTAGTGGAAGAAAGTTCGCCCGGGCTGCCGATGGCAACGCTGCCGGGCTTGCAGGTGAAGATCAGAATGACCAGCGTCAGCACGTAGGGCACGGTGTTGAACAGGTGGTAGCCCCAGCCGACGCCGATCGACTGCAGCGCAGGGCCGAACGCGCCCGCACCGCCGAAGAGAAACGCCGCGCCGACGCAGCGCAATGGGCTCCAGCGCGCGAAGATCACCAGCGCCACGGCGATCAGGCCCTGCCCGCTGGAAATGCCCTCGTTCCAGCTGCCCGGATAGAACAACGTGAGCGACGCGCCGCCGAGCCCGGCAATGGCGCCGCCCGCCGTCGTAGCCGCGATGCGGATGGCCGACACCGAATAGCCGAGTGCGCGCGTGGCGTTGGCCGAATCGCCGGCCATGCGCACCAGCAGACCGGCGCGCGTGCGTGCAAAGCCCCAGTACAGGAACACGGCGATCACCAGCCCGATCGGCACCAGCGCGTTGAGTTGCAATGCCGACCGCACCACCGGGTTGTCGCTCCAGAAACCGAGCGGAATGGCCGGAATCTGCGGCGCCTGCGGCTGGATCAGCGGCTTGCCGAGATAGAAAGCGAGCCCTGTGCCGAACAGCATCAGCGCGATGCCGGTCGCCACGTCGTTGACGCGCGCCAGCGAGCACAGCAAGCCGTGGAGCAAAGCCAGCGCCGCACCGGCCGACGCGCCGACCAGCACGCCCGCCCAAGGCGAGTCGAAGTAGTACGCGCCGCCGAAAGACGCCATCGCCGACAGCACCAGCACGCCTTCGAGCCCGAGGTTGATGCGACCGGATTTCTCGGTCAGGCACTCGCCGAGGCTGACGAACAGGAACGGCGCGCCGACCCGCAACGCACCGCCGACGATGCCCGCGACCAGCGCGATCCATTGATCGACTGTCATGGTTGTTGCTCCTTCCCCTTCCGGGGGAAGGCCGGGATGGGGGCTCCCCGCCCCCGACGCGCGAATGACCGAACACGCCCCCAGTCGACGGTCCGCAATCCTTCACTCGCCAGAATCAGCACGAACGCGATTCCCTGTAGTACCAGCACCGACGCATCCGGCAAATCCAGCCGCCGCTGCAGCAGGCTCCCGGCCGCACCGAATCCACCGAACAGGATCGCCACCGGAATGATCGCCATCGGGTTGTGCCGTGC
>JAQGMX010000148.1 GCA_028292145.1 Variovorax sp. | reverse complement strand
CCGACCATGTCGGAGATCGGACCGTAGAACGGCTGCCCCACCGCCAGCGCGATGAAAAACACCGTAAGACTCATCTGCACGGCGCCGATCTGCGCGCCCAGGCTGGCGCCGATGGCCGGCAGCGCGGGCAGGTAGATGTCGATGGCGAACGGTCCGATGGCTGAGAGCAGGCCCAGGACGAGCGCCATCTTGAAGAAACGGGAAGAAATCATTGGCTACATTGTCGCCAAGCTGCGATGGGCGACCGCCGGCGTGGCTCGGCCGGCTGTGCTATGCGTTGGGCGGCGCGCATCGATCAGCGTCTGCTGCGCCAGAAACTGCAGGCCCAACGCGCTACGCTGCGGGAGCGCATCCGACACCTCGCGGAATGCGCTCTGGATTGCCTTCTCGGCTGTTGCTGTCGCGGCTCAACGCAGCACTGCATGCATCTACAGGCGCCTAAAAGCCGAACCCCATCGACGAAGATACGGCATCTGCACTGGAAGACTTCGAATTTGAATTCGCTTCCTCGGTAGCCGGCATCTTGTCGAGTGCTTCGTCGACCCAACCGCTCAGCTTTGCCTCGTTAATGCTATTTGTAAATCCAAATGCAGGATTCCCACCCTCATTGATGATATTTCTTGCATCACTGCCTTGGTGAAACAGTTTTTCCATCTGATCCATCGCAGGACCTTTTGCGCCGCTCTTCTTCAGTTTGTCGAATGTTTCAAGCATTTCCTTGCCGGTAATTTCTCCGTTCTTGAATGACTCGAGCGCACTCGTGAGCACTGTGGCACTCTCATTGTTATTCGACCTTGTTTTCTCCAGACCTTCTGCAATGCTTCCGATGTTGGCATTTTTGAAATCCGAACCTTGCATTGCGCGAGAGTTCATTGAATTATTTATCGACACGCTCATATAAATTCCTTGCTGAATAGTTAAGCACAAGGCGTAAGTGCCCTCAGGTGCATTCTTATTCACTGCAGAAAAATGAGATATTCGGAAAATTCTCAAAACACGTCGCGTTGATGCTCACCTGCGGCAGCCATCATCAAAGTCTCGAATTCGAATCTCGCAACTGAGCTTTCAATTGCGCACCGATATCCGGCCGCTCCATGAACGGATCCGCCGGGTTCGTCCCCAAAACAATGTGCTCCATCCGGCTCTTCACATTGCCCAGTGCCTTCGGATGGCTGAAGACGTAGAACTGGTTGGCCTCGATCGCGTCGAAAACCTTCACCGCCACATCGGCAGCGCTCACCTTGCCGCTACCGACCGCCTTCGCAATCATGGCGCGGCCGATCAGCTGGCTCTTCGTCTCCTCGCCGGGCGGCAGCGCACCGGGACGGTTACGGTCGCTGGTCGTAATGCCGGTAGGCACGAAATACGGGCACAGCAGGCTGGCGCCGATCTGGTCGGTCACCAGCGAAAGGTCCTGGTAAAGCGTCTCGGTGAGACTGACGACCGCCGCCTTGGCCGCGTTGTAGATGCCCATGTTCGGCGGCGCCAGCAGGCCCGCCATGCTGGCGGTGTTGACGACGTGGCCGCGCCATGACGGGTCTTGTGCGGCAGCTTCGAGCATCATCGGGACGAACAGGCGAACGCCGTGCACCACGCCCATGAGGTCGACGCCGAGGACCCATTCCCAGTCGGCGGCACTGTTTTCCCAGACCAGCCCACCCGCGCCGACACCGGCGTTGTTGAAGACGAAATGCGGTGCGCCGAAACGGACCTTCACCGCCTGTGCCAGCGACTCCATCGCTGCGCCGTCCGACACGTCCACCTTGCGCGCCATCACCTGAACGCCTGTCGCTTCCATCTCGGCCTGTGCGGCGTCCAGCGCGTCCTGTTGCACGTCGACGAGCACCAGATTCATGCCGCGCGTGGCGCCAATGCGTGCGCATTCGAGTCCGAAGCCGGAACCGGCGCCGGTCAATACGGCGGTCTTGCCCTTGAAGTCGCTGATCATGGCGCGGCTGCGTCGGCCAGCTTGAGCACGTAGCCGATGCGCGGGAAATGCACGTGGACCGTGCCGGCGCGTTCGTCAGTGCGGCGCAGCGTGTAGTGCATGCGGCTCGCCGCGACCAACTCGCCGGCGGTTTCCTCGAGCCCGAAAGTCTCGGCGCGGATGGTGACCTGGCTTCCGCGCGGAATGCCGTGGTCGTCCTGGAAAGTGCTGTCGCTCAGCAACGGTCGCGTTGCAGCCGGCACCGCCGCTTTCGAAACCGCCAGCGCCTCGTCCGCGGTCATCGGCGTCGAGGTGCCGTGGCCGATGGCGGCCATGCGGTCCATCCAGTCGACGACAGCGGGCGTCAGCTCGAGGATGTCCTTCACCGCGTCGATCCGGCGCGTGTACCAGAGCGGATGGTAGGCGGAGAAATCGGCGATGCAGGGCACTTCGCCGAGCAGGAAAGGCTTGTCGTCGAGCATGTCGGAGAGCCGGCGCAGGTATGACTTGTATGCGCCCGCCGCATCGGCCGGCCGCAGTCGCGCCATGCCGCTCGCGCTCATCTTGCCGCGGTCCTCGCCGAAGGCTTTCGCCGCTTCGGGCGGCATGCCGGCGAAGACTTCCGCCGCGCCCTTCGGCTGCAGGTTGTAGGCCATCGCGGCCCAGAACAGCGTGCTGTCGGCCCACTGCGCGAGGATGCGGGACATGCCCTTCTCCGGCTCCGGATACGCGGTCGGCATCGGCGCAATGTGCTCCAGCACGTCGGCGATCAGCGCCGTGTCGCAGTAGATGTCGTTGCCGATCTGCAGCACCGGCGTACGGCGGTAGCCGCCGGTCAGCGCCTGCAGGTCGGGCTTCGGCATGATGGCCGGAATCGACACCGACTCCCAGGCCAGCTTCTTGTGGCCCAGCAGCAGCCGGATCTTTTCCGAGAACGGAGACCGCGAATAGTTGTGCAGGATCAGGTCGGACATGGCGACTCATTCAACGATGGATGACGGTTCTTTTTCAGACCAGCTTGACGATCTGCTTGCCGAAATTGCGGCCTTTGAGCAATCCCAGGAATGCCTCCGGCGCCGACTCGATGCCGACCGCAACCGACTCGCGCGGCCGCAGCTTGCCGGTGGCGACCAGTCCAGCCAGCTCCTTCAGCGCCTCGGGCCAGATTTCCATGTGCTCGCTGACGATGAAGCCCTCGACCTTGAGCCGGTTGATCAGGATCAACGCCGGGTTGGTCATCGGCAGCGGCTTGCCGTCGTAGCCCGCGATCATTCCGCACAGCGCCACGCGAGCGAAGGCGTTGGTGCGCAGCAGCACGGCGTCGAAGATATAGCCGCCGACGTTCTCGAAGTAGCCGTCGATGCCGTGCGGGCAGGCTTCCTTCAACGCCTGGCTCATGCTTTTGACGTCGGGATGCTGCTTGTAGTCGACGGCGACATCGAAGCCGAGTTCTTCGGTCAGGTAGCGGCACTTGTCCGGGCCGCCGGCGATGCCG
>JAQGMX010000118.1 GCA_028292145.1 Variovorax sp. | reverse complement strand
GGTCTTCGAAGGCGGCCTCCAGATACAGCACCGACGTCGCGACTTCCAGGGAAAGTTCGGTCGTCGGCGGCATGCCGGACTGCAGCGAGGCATCGACCGCGTCGTTCAGCGCCTTCGCCATCGGCAGACTCGGCGGATGCAGCTTCTGCAGCGATTCGCCGAGCTGCGCGAACGCATCGACGACCTGGCGGGTGCGCGACACGTCGCCGCCGGACAGCGCCGTCCACATTTCCTTTGCCGCCTCGATGCGCTTGCGCGCCTGCGCGAGCGCCAGCGGATCGAAGCGCCCGAACTGCTCGACGTTGTAGTCGACGCCCGCATGCCCACCGACGCCCCAGGCGCTGCGGACCGCGCGCAGTGCCTCCGCCGCGTCCTGCTGACGCGGTACGGCCTGGGCGCAGAAGAAGAGCAGGTCCTGTCCGAGCCGGTCGGAAACGGCCTTGTCGCTGCGCGACAGCGTGGCGTACTGGATCAGCGCACGCGATGCGGCACGCTTGACGTAGGCATCGACCGGCAGCAGACCGAGACCGACGGCTTCGAAAAACGCGCCGGCCAGCATCCAGAAGCTGGCGACGTGCGGCGTCGACGCGCCGCTGGCCAGTCCGAGCGACAGCGCGTGCAGCCGACGGGCCGCTTCGTGATCGCCGGCCTGCACCAGGCGAAGCACGTCGCGGTCGAAGCGCGAACGCACGGCCGGGTCGTTGACCAGTACCGGCTCCGCAGGCAGCGGTGCGACGTCGGCCCAGTGCCAGGCGTAATCCCACAGGTCCGCCGGATGCACGCGGTCGCTTCCGGCCATTTCGAGCACGTCACGGTACTGCGGAAACAACGCCAGCGCCGAAACCGATTTGCCGACCAGCACAGCGTTCAGGAAATCGCAGACGGCAAAGCCTGCACGTTCGATCTTCTGCACCGCCGCTTCGTTGCAGCGCGCGGGTTCGAGCAGCAGCGACTGCACCGCGAATTCCATCGCACCGACCATGACGGCCGCCGACGGCTGGCCGACCATCGTCAGGGCGCCGACGGTCTGGTGCAGTTGCTGGGCGGCCAGGCGCAGCGCGCCGGTGTCGGGTTCGGATGCGGAAACGGATGCGGCAGCCGGCTCGCGCACGAAGCGCCGCAGCGACTTGCCGACGCTGTCGAGCGTCTTCTGGATCTCGTCGAGCACCCAGGCCAGCGGCCCCAGGTCTTCGTCGACCGGGTTGACGGCCTGATCGGCGGGTTGGCTTGGAATCGACACGGGTCAGGCAATCTTGAACCGGGCGACCGACTGGCGCAGTTCCTCGGCCATGCGCGACAGCTCGCGCACCTGCTGGGCCGTGGTACGGGTGCCTTCGCCGGTCTGCTCGGTGACGGCGAAGATGTGCTGGATGTTGGCAGCCACGACGTTGGCCGAATCGGCCTCTCGCGATGCCGATTGCGAAATCTGCTCGATCAGTTCGGCCAGCCGGCGCGAAACGCGGTCGATCTCCGACAGCGCGGTGCCTGCGGTGTCCGACAGCCGCGCACCTTCGACCACGCCCTGCGTGGAGCGCTCCATGGCGCCGACGGCGTCCTGCGTGTCGGTCTGGATCGCCTTCACCAGCGCCGAAATCTGCCGCGTCGCATCGGCCGAACGCTCGGCCAGCCGCTGCACTTCCTCGGCCACCACCGAGAAACCGCGACCGGCCTCGCCCGCAGAAGCGGCCTGGATGGCGGCGTTGAGCGCCAGCACGTTGGTTTGCTCGGTGATGTCGGAGATCAGCTCGGTGATTTCGCCGATTTCCTGCGACGACTCGCCGAGCCGCTTGATGCGCTTGGAGGTTTCCTGGATCTGATCGCGGATTGAGTTCATGCCGCCGATCGCGTTCTGCACCGCCTGCAGACCCGAAGAAGCGGCCTTGAGCGACTGTCGCGCCACCGTGGCCGATTCCTGCGCCTGCGAAGACACGCCGTTGATGCGCTCGGCCATCGTCAGCACCGACTGGCCGGTTTCGCGGATCTCGCGCAGCTGCTCGGTCGATGCCGCCAGCAGTTCGGTCGAGGTGTTTTCCACCTGCGCGGTGGTGCGCGCGACGCGGCTGGCGGTGTTCTGCACGTTGCCGACCAGGAGGCGCAACTCTTCGACGGTGTAGTTCACCGAGTCGGCGATGGCGCCGGTGATGTCTTCGGTCACGGTGGCTTCCTGCGTCAGGTCGCCCTCGGCTACCGTCTGCAGTTCGTTCATGAGCCGAAGAATGGCGGCCTGGTTGGCTGCGTTCACACGGCCGACTTCGTCGCCCATGCGCTCGGCTTCGAGGCGCTCGCTCTCGGCGGCGGCAGCGCGTTCGCGACCTTCGCGCACCTGCACGAAACCGACGGCGGCAGCCAGCCCCAGCGCAACCACCGACAGCACGAACAGCAGCGCGATGGTGCCGATGCCCAGGCCGGTGCGCGCCGAAAGCTTGTTCTGCAGCTCGCCGAGCGCCAGGCGCAGCGGTTCGCTGTCGGCCAGGATGACGGTCTGGGCATCGCGCGCCGTCACCAGGCCCTGCATGTTGCCGAGGATCGCGCCGGCCTGCGAACGCATGCGCTCGTAGGTCTTGAGGATGGCGTCGAGCTGGTTGCGCGTTTGCGCGTCGCGGGTGCCCGGCAGGCGTTGCTGCGGGTCGCCTTCGAGCAGGCCGCGCGTCAGTTCCTGGAAGGTGTTCAGGTCCTTGCCGAGCAGGAAGACCGCGTCGGGACTCACGCCTTCGACGGTGTTGAACTCGGTCGCCGACTTGCCGATGCGCTGCGTGAGCATCACCAGCTGGCCGGCGGCCGCGATCTCGGCCGTGCTCGCGCCCTGCTGCAGCTTGAGCGAGGTCACGACCTGCGTCATTTCGAGCAGATCGGACGATTGGCGGCTGACGTCGCGCAGCGCCGAACCGACGCGCGTCAGGGTGTCCTGCTGCGCGAGCACGGCCTTGGCGCTCTTGTCGGCCCGTTCGGCGAGCGGACGGATCTTCTCGATCTCGGCGTCGTAGGCACCGCCGACGCGTTCGAGGTCGAGTGCGTCGTCGCCCTGCGCCAGGCCCAGCACGCGCCGCGTGAGGTCGTCGGAACTCTCGCGCACTTCGACGAAGGCGGCGGCGTTGCCGACCAGCGCCTGCGATACCGATTTGGCGAGCCGCTGCGACTGCATCAGCGACTGGCCGGTCGAAGCGACCTGCTGCGCCAGGCGGTTGGCCCGCAGGATCGACGACGCTGCGACCAGCAGCAGCACCAGGACCACCACGACCAGCGCGATGGTGAACATCCGCTGCTGGCGCGCCGGATTGGCGCGTGTGGCGGCAGGATGCATCGGCGGCGACGGCGGCTCGGGAGGCGCAGTGAATTGAGGCGGCGGCGGCACGGCGTCATCGGTCGGAACACGGGGCACCGGCGGCGCCAGGTCGGCGGTCGCGGGGTTGTCGAACGCGGGGCCGTCGTCGGCTTGCGCATGGCCGGTCGCGCTGTTCTCGCCGGCTGGCAGGTTTTTCTTCGGCTGGTCGGCGATCGAACTCACGGTCGGTCCTTTACGTTGCGTCGCTTTGCATCACGTGGCAGCACGTGGCATCGCGTGGTTACGGTCGCGGAGCGGGTGCTCAGGCGCCGATACTCAAAAAACGGGGTTGTCGGGACAGCGCCTGCAGGTCGATTTCCTGCCATTGCTCGCCCTTCGCGTCGGTGTAAGTGTGGCCGAGCCACGAAGCGCTGTCGGCAGCCGGCGGCTGCGACGCCGTGAACGCCTCGACGCCGCGCAGGCCGACCAGGCGGTCGACCATCAGCGCGCAATTCACTTCGAGCAGTTCGTTGAGCGCGACGAGCCGGGCCTGCGTCCGCACGCCGTCGCCACTCACCGGCAAGCTCGCCGGCGTCGCGGCATCGGACGCGAAGCCGGCAAGCTGCACGACACCATACAGGCCGCCGCGCAGATTCGCGACGCCCAGAAACCACGGTTCCGTGTACGGCACAGGATGCGGCGTCGTCCACGGAAAGATCTCGCCGGCATGGCCAAGCGGAAATAGATACCTGGCGCTGCCCGCTTCCACCGCGAGCCAGGAGGCCGACACGTCCGAAGTGCGCGCCGCCTGCAGCCGGCTGGCCAGCCGGGCCTGGAAGGCGCGAAGCGCGTCTCGGTTGGCCACCGGCTCAGCCTAGCGCGCTGATCTTCGCGAGCAGCTCCGCAGCGTTGACTGGCTTGACGATGTAGTCGCGCGCGCCCTGCCGCATGCCCCAGACCCGGTCGGTTTCCTGGTTCTTGCTGGTGCACATGATGATCGGCACGCCCGCATACAGCGGATTGCGCGCGATCGCCCGCGTCAGCTGGAAGCCGTTCTGGCCGGGCATCACGATGTCCATGAGGATCAGGTCGGGCTGTGCTTCCTCGATGCGGCGCATGGCATCGTCGGCGTTCTCCGCCGTGCGCACGGCGAAGCCGTTCTTCTGCAGCAAGCCGGAGAGAAACAGGAGTTCGGTCTTCGAATCGTCGACGACCAGCACGTTATGGATGGGCATCAATGAACCTTTTCGTTCTGGAGGACACCGAACTGTTGCACGGCGCGCAACAGCTGGTCCTTGGTGAAAGGCTTGGTGAGAAAGTCCTGCGAACCGACCATGCGACCGCGCGCCTTGTCGAAGACACCGTCCTTGGAAGACAGCATCACGACCGGTACGCCGGCGAAACCGGTGTTTCGCTTGATGATCGCGCAGGTCTGGTAACCGTCGAGACGCGGCATCAGGATGTCGCAGAAGATCAGGTGCGGCTTGTGGTCGTTGACCTTGGCCAATGCATCGAAACCGTCTTCGGCAAGCAACACTTCATGGCCACCCTGCTTGAGAAAGATCTCGGCGCTCCGCCGGATGGTGTTGCTGTCGTCGACGACCAGAACCCTGAAACCCGACTCATTCGCGCTCATAAGCATCGCTCCTCATATAAGACATCCATCGACCACGCGCCTCATTTCGACACGCACCCGATGCGGCCCTATGCCATGCTTCAGATTTCAACCATCTCGAAGTCTTCCTTGCGCGCACCGCACTCCGGACATGTCCAGTTCATCGGCACATCGGCCCAGGCGGTGTTGGCCGCAATACCATCTTCTGGCACGCCAGCAGCTTCGTCGTAGATCCACCCGCAAATCAGGCACATCCAGGTTTTCGTGTTCATCGCAGCTTAAAGTCCCTGTTCACAAATTGCAATTATTGTATCCATGCGTATCAAAATATTCAGTCATATGAACGCGGAAGACAACTTACTTACTACCGCACCGGAGCGCGAGCAGCATGGTCGATCTTAACGAGACACTTTCGGACGAGGCGTCGGCGGAAGAGCTGTCCCTCAACCCGCCTTGCATACTCGTCTTCAACGCAAGCGACCCGAGCGGCGCCGGCGGCCTTGCAGCCGACACGCTGGCCATGGCCTCAGTGGGCGCCCACATGCTCCCGGTCGTCACCGGCGCCTATGCGCGCGACACCGCCGAGATCTTCGGCCACTTCGCGTTCGACGAGGAAGCCGTCGAAGAACAGGTGCGCGCGATCCTCGAAGACGTCGAGGTGCAGCTGATCAAGGTCGGATTCGTCGGATCGCCCGAAACGCTGGCGACCATCGCCGAGACCGCGACCGACTACCCGGATGTGCCGGTGGTCTCGTACATGCCCAACCTGTCATGGTGGGAAGAGAACCTTATCGATCCTTACCTCGACGCCTTCCGCGAGCTGGTGTTGCCGCAGACCACTGTGCTGGTCGGCAACCACAGCACGCTCTGGCGATGGCTACTGCCCGACTGGACCGGCGAAAAGCCGCCCACGGCACGCGACATCGCCCGCGCCGCCGGCGAGGCCGGCACGCCCTATACGCTGGTCACCGGCATCATGCTGCCAGACCAGTTCATCGACAACGTGCTCGCTTCGCCGCAATCGGTGCTGGCGAGCGAAAAGTACGAACGCCTCGAAGCGGTCTTCGCCGGCGCCGGCGATACGCTTTCGGCCGCGCTCGCCGCGCTGCTGGCCAGCGGCACCGACCTGCCGGCCGCCGCTTCCGAAGCGCTCAGCTACATGGACCGCTGCCTCGATGCGGGTTTCCGCCCCGGCATGGGCCATGTGCTGCCCGACCGACTCTTCTGGGCCCAGCCCGAAGACGATGAAGACGACGACGAAGACGGGCCGGAGTTGCCCGCCGACCCCAACGACTTTGCACTGCCTCCCCATGACACAAGACACTGACCGCAACCACATCCTCTTCGAACGCGCCCGCGCCGTCATCCCGGGCGGCGTCAATTCGCCGGTCCGCGCCTTCA
>JAQGMX010000115.1 GCA_028292145.1 Variovorax sp. | reverse complement strand
ACGTCCTTGAACGGCACCTTGCCGGTGAAGTGCTTGGTCATCATGATCATCCGGGCGACCCAGAAGAAGATGATGTCGTAGCCGGTGACGAGCACGTTCGACGGCAGGTAGCGCGCGAGGTCGTCGGTCTTCTCGGGCCAGCCGAGGGAGGAGAAGGGCACCAGCGCCGCTGAATACCAGGTGTCGAGCACGTCTTCGTCGCGGCGCAGCTTCTTGCCCGGCGAAACCTGGTCCGACTTGGCTTGCGCTTCGGCTTCGTCGTTCGCCACGTAGACGTTGCCGTCTTCGTCGTACCAGGCGGGAATCTGATGGCCCCACCAGAGCTGGCGCGAAATCGTCCAGTCCTGGATGTTTTCCATCCAGTGGTTGTAGGTGTTGACCCAGCTTTCGGGCACGAAGCGCACTTCGCCCGACTTCACCACGTCGATCGCCTTTTGTGCGATCGATGTGCCGTCGTTGCCGGGCTTCGTCATCGCGACGTACCACTGGTCGGTCAGCATCGGCTCGACCACCGCGCCGCTGCGGGCGCAGCGCGGCACCATCAGCTTGTGCTTCTTGATCTCGACCATCAGGCCGAGCGCTTCGAGGTCGGCGACGATCGCCTTGCGCGCGACGAAACGGTCCATGCCGCGGTATTTCTCGGGCGCGTTGTCGTTGACGGTCGCATCGAGCGTCAGGATGCCGATGGTTTCCAGGCCGTGGCGCTTGCCGACCGCGTAGTCGTTGTAGTCGTGGGCCGGCGTGACCTTGACGACGCCCGTGCCGAAGGCCTTGTCGACGTAATCGTCGGCAATGATCGGGATCAGCTTGCCGACCAGCGGCAGCTTGACGCTCTTTCCGATCAGGTGCCTGTAGCGCTCGTCATCGGGGTGGACCATCACGGCGGTGTCGCCGAGCATGGTTTCGGGCCGCGTGGTGGCGACGGTCAGTGTGCCGCTGCCGTCTTCAAGCGGATAGGCGATGTGCCAGAGAAACCCTTCCTCTTCTTCGCTCTCGACTTCGAGGTCGCTCACCGAAGTCTTCAGCACCGGGTCCCAGTTGCCCAGGCGCTTGCCGCGGTAGATCAGGCCTTCGTCGTAGAGCTTCACGAAAGTGTCGGTGACGACCTTCGATAGGTCCTCGTCCATCGTGAAGTATTCGCGCGTCCAGTCGACCGTGTCGCCCATGCGGCGCATCTGACCGGTGATGGTGTTGCCGGACTTTTCCTTCCACTCCCACACCTTGGCGACGAAGTTCTTGCGCGCCTCGGCGGGCGTCGGGCCCATGTCGTGGCGGCTGATCTTCTGCTCCTGCAGTTGCCGCTCGACGACGATCTGCGTGGCGATGCCGGCATGGTCGGTGCCCGGCAGCCACAGCGTGTTGTCGCCCACCATGCGGTGGTAGCGCGCCAGACTGTCCATGATCGTCTGGTTGAACGCATGACCCATGTGCAGCGTGCCGGTCACGTTCGGCGGCGGCAGCTGGATGGCGAACGAATCGGCGCCTTCCTTCGGCTGTTTCGTGCCGCGGAAACCGGCTTCGGCATAACCGCGACGCTCCCATTCCGGCCCCCAGTGCGCCTCGATGGCGGCAGGTTCGAAGGATTTGGACAGGCTTTCGAGGCCCGGCTGGACGGATGTTTCGCTCATGGGATGACGGGGGACGAACGGTTCTCGGGAACCGTTGCTGACAGGATGGGGAAGCCGGCAATTTTAGGATGCTTGACGCACCCATAATTCAGAACCATGCTTTTCCTGCTTTCTCCAGCCAAGTCCCTCGACTACGACACACCGGTTTCCGCCGACGTACCCGCAACCCAACCGGTGTTCGAGGGCGCCAGGGGACCAGCGGCCGAACTGATCGGCCTGCTGCGCCAGAAATCGCCGCAGCAGATCGCCGAGCTGATGCATTTGTCGGACAAGCTTTCGGCGCTCAACGTCGCCCGCTACGAAGCCTGGGCACCCAAGGGCACGGCGCGCAATGCGCGGCAGGCGGCGCTGGCTTTCGACGGCGACGTGTACGGCGGGCTCGACGCGCGCAGTTTGAGCGCAGCGCAGCTCGAATGGGCGCAGGACCACGTCTGCATCCTGAGCGGTCTCTACGGCGTGCTCCGGCCGCTCGACCGCCTGCAGCCTTATCGCCTCGAAATGGGCACCAGGCTGACCAATCCGCACGGCAAGGACCTGTATGCGTTCTGGGGCACACGGATCGCCGAGCACCTGAACGTGCGACTTGCCGCCGACCGCACGCCGGTCGTCGTCAATCTGGCGTCGCAGGAGTATTTCAAGTCGGTCGACCCGCAGGTGCTGAAAGCGCGCGTGGTCGAGTGCGTGTTCCAGGAAGCCAAAGCCGGCGGCGATTACAGAATCGTCAGCTTCCATGCCAAGCGTGCCCGCGGCCTGATGGCGCGCTGGGCGGTGCTGCACAAGTCGGCGACGCCCAAGTCGCTGGAAAAGTTCGACCTCGAAGGCTATGGTTTCGACGCTGCCGTGTCGAAACCCGACAAGCTGGTTTTCCGCCGGAAGCAGCCATGAGCGTCGCGCGCCAGCCGGTGAGCCCCGAACTGCGCGAGTGGCTGGTGACCCAGCTGGCCGCCGGCCATTCGGTGCCGTCGCTGCGCGTATCGATGCAGGAAGCCGGCTGGCATGACGATGTGGCCAACGCAGCGTTGACGGAAATCGCGCAGCACGCGGTGATCGATCCGGCAGAGCTCCAGCGCCTCACGCCGGCCGGCACGGTCCGCAAGACCGCCATGCCCGGCCCCGATCTGGATGCGTCGCCGCTTTATCTGGAAGGTGGCGACCGCCGCGTTCATGTGCTGCACACGATGAAGAATCCGCGCGTCGTGGTTTTCGGCGATCTTCTTTCCGACGACGAATGCGCGGCGCTGGTCGCGGCATCCGGCCGGCGTCTGGCGCGTTCGCTCACGGTGGAAACCAAGACCGGCGGCGAGACGCTCAACGTCGACCGCACCAGCGACGGCATGTTCTTCGAGCGCGGCGAGAACGAGCTGATCTCGCGCATCGAGCGGCGCATCGCCGTGCTGCTGCGCTGGCCGGTGGAATTCGGCGAAGGCCTGCAGGTGCTGCGTTACGGGCCGGGTGCCGAGTACAAGCCGCACTACGACTATTTCGATCCGTCCGAGCCCGGCACGCCGAGCATCCTGCAGCGCGGCGGCCAGCGCGTCGCCACGCTGGTGATGTACCTGCAGGAGCCGGAGCAGGGCGGCGCCACCACCTTTCCCGACGTCGGGCTCGAAGTCGCGCCCAAGCGCGGCACCGGCGTCTTCTTCAGCTACGAACGGCCCGATCCGGGCACCCGCACGCTGCACGGCGGCGCACCGGTGCTGGCCGGCCAGAAGTGGGTCGC
>JAQGMX010000102.1 GCA_028292145.1 Variovorax sp. | reverse complement strand
CTTTGCTTTCTTCGACTCGCTCGCTTCTTATTCAGAAGCTGACTTGTCGTTATCAGCGCAGCCTTCGATTATCACCTGGTTTTAACAACCGCGTCAACTTCGTTGGCATTTTTTTATCGGTCCGCTGTACCCGCCTGCGGCGGTTACAGCGTTGAAATCGCGACGCGCTTGCAACCGAGTCGGCGAGTATATGCCAGCCGAGCCAGGATGCAAGCGTTGTCAGGAAAATTCGTCAGATGTTCATATAAGAGGGGTTGGGCCTGCGGCCCAGCCCCTCTTATATGAACGACTCACGACGCCCCCGTTCACGCTCCCCTCGATAATTGGCGCCACATGGCACTCATCACACTTCTCGACGCTCAACTCGCGTTCGGCCACGTCCCGCTGCTCGATCATGCGGATTTCTCTCTTATGGAGGCCGAGCGTATCGGCCTTATCGGCCGCAACGGCGCCGGCAAGTCTTCCATGCTCAAGATCCTTGCGGGCATGGAGAAGCCGGACGACGGCGTGCTCCAGCTCCAGCAAGGGCTTCGCGTCGCTTATGTGGCGCAGGAACCCGTGCTCGACCCCGATGCGGATGTGTTCACCGCCGCCAGTGCAGGCCTGGGCGCCGTCATTGCCGTACGGGATCAGTATCTCTCCGGTGCGCCGGGACTCGACCTGGACGCGCTGCAGTCGCAAATCGAGGCTTACGACGCCTGGAACTGGGAGCAGCGTGTCGAGGAAACGCTGCACCGCCTGCATCTGGACGGTACTGCGCGTGTCGGCTCCCTCTCCGGAGGCACCCGCAAGCGCGTCGCGCTGGCCCAGGCACTTGTCGCAGCGCCGGACGTTCTGCTGCTCGACGAGCCGACCAACCATCTGGACCTCGACTCCATCGAATGGCTCGAACAGCTCCTGATCGATTTCAAGGGCAGTGTCGTCACCATTACCCACGACCGTACCTTCCTGGACCGCGTCGCCACCCGCATCATCGAGCTCGACCGCGGCAAGCTGCGTTCCTATCCGGGCAACTTCGGTCAGTACGTCATACAGAAGGACGATCAGCTCGCCCAGGAGGCGGTGATCAACGCCAAGGCGGACAAGCTGCTGGCGCAGGAGGAAATCTGGGTGCGCAAGGGCGTCGAGGCGCGTCGTACACGCAGCCAAAGCCGCATCGGTCGCCTAGAAGCGCTGCGCGACCAGCGCCAGAGCCGCCGCAACACTGTCGGCAGCGTCAATATGGACGTGGCCGTCGGCAATTCGACCGGCAAGATCGTCGCCGAGCTGACCGACGCATCGAAAGCGTTCGGCGACCGGACCATCGTGCGCGACTTCAGCGCCACCATCCTGCGCGGTGACAAGGTCGGCCTGATCGGCCCGAACGGCGCCGGCAAGACCACGCTGCTCAAGCTGATCCTGGGCGACCTCGAACCCGACAGCGGCAAGATCCGCCGCGGCGCCAATCTCGAAGTCGCGTATTTCGACCAGATGCGCGAAACGCTCGATCTCGACGCCACGCTCGAAGACTTCATCAGCCCCGGCAGCGAGTGGATCGAGATCGGCAAGCAGCGCAAGCACGTCAAGAGCTACCTCACCGACTTCCTCTTCTCGCCCGCCCGCGCCAACTCCCCCGTGCGCTCGCTGAGCGGCGGCGAGCGCAACCGGCTGCTCCTTGCGCGTCTGTTTGCCCGCCCGGCCAACGTGCTGGTGCTCGACGAGCCGACCAACGACCTCGACATCGACACGCTCGAACTGCTCGAAGACCTGCTGCAGAACTACGACGGCACGGTTTTCCTGGTCAGCCATGACCGGACCTTCCTCGACAACGTGGTCACCAGCACGGTCGCGTTCGAAGGCGACGGCCGGTGGCGCGAGTACGAAGGCAGCGTGCAGGACTGGCTGATCCAGTCCAAGCGCGCGCGAGACATCGCCGTCCAGCGCGCTGCGGCCGCTCCACCAGCGCCCGCCGCGGCTCCGTCGCCGGCCGCTGCAACGACGACCGCAACATCGTCAGCCCCCGCCGCTGCCCGCAAGAAGCTCAGCTACAAGGAACAGCGCGAACTCGACGGCCTGCCCGCGCAGATCGCCGCGCTCGAAGAAGAGCAGAAGCGCATCGCCGACGCACTCGCCCTCGACGGCGGCGCGATCTACGCCAGCGAGGCGTCGCGTGCGACCGAACTGGCCGCACGCCATGCGCAGATCGACGACGAACTGCTGGCCGCACTCGACCGCTGGGAAACGCTCGGCCCCAAGCGCTGAGCGGGAACGGTAGGAGAAACGGAAGGAGGCGCGCACCTAGCGGGTGCAGCCTCCTTCCGGTGCGCTCGCTGTCCCACGGGTCGCGCCAAAAGCGTGCGCTATATATGCGCCATATATAAGAGCACCTTCACGGCTCATGGACAGCTGCATGCTTTCAACCCGCTTCGTCAATCTTCGCAACCTCTTGCTGGCATTGGCCGTCACATCGGTTCTGGCCGGATGTGCGCAACTGCCCACCGACGTTCAACGCCCGGTTTCCA
>JAQGMX010000042.1 GCA_028292145.1 Variovorax sp. | reverse complement strand
GGCCGGGCGGCTGGGCGATCCGCTCAGCCTCGGCTTTGTCGCGGAAACCGAACGGCAGGTCGAGGCGCATCTGGCCAGCCACCTCGGCCGGCTCCCGGCGGGCGATACCGAATCGCGCGCCGTCGTCGAACAGATGAAGACCGACGAAGCCCGGCATGCGGCCGAAGCGGTGAGCGCCGGTGCCGCCGAACTACCGGCGCCAGCCAAGGCGCTGATGCGCCTGACCGCCCGCGTGATGACGACGGTCGCTCACCGGATCTGATTTCAGCTTTCGATCAGGTCGAAGCTGGTCGTGATTTCAGCCGTCTTTCCGAGCATGATGCTGGCGGAGCAGTAGGTGTCGTGGCTCAGCGCGATGGCGCGCTCCACCGCAGCCGGTGGAATGCCTTTTCCGGCGACGGAGAAGTGCATGTGGATCTTCGTGAAGACCTTCGGGTCGGTTTCCGCGCGCTCGCTGGTCAGCTTGACGCTGCAGCGATCGACCTGGTGGCGACCACGTTTCAGGATCAGCACCACGTCGTAGGCCGTGCAGCCGCCCGTGCCGGCCAGCACCGTCTCCATTGGCCGGGGCGCGAGGTTCTGGCCGCCGTTCTGCGGCTTGGCCGCATCGGGTGCGCCGTCCATCGCCAACACGTGGCCGCTGCCTGTTTCTGCGATGAAGCCCATCGACGAGCGCGTTCCTGCGTCGCCGGTCCAGCTGACTGTGCATTCCATTTAACTGAGACTCCGAGGGTGGGGCGTGCGGAAATCCGCCAAAATCGCCCCGTTGTGTGTGGGAAAAACATCAATGCTTGTTGCAATGCAACAAACAGCCGATATACTTTATTTCATCGCACATCACCGATGTGCACCGGTTGTCTCCTCCACCCTCTCAATTGGTGGATTTAGCCCCGAGTCGCAAGACTCGGGGCTTTTTTATTGGCCGCAACTTGGCCGTAACTCGACCTACGCGATTGCCCATGACCTCTCCGCTCACCCCCGCCGACTACCTCAAGAAGATCCTCACGGCCCGCGTCTACGACGTGGCGGTCGAGTCGGCTCTGGAGAAGGCGAAGGCACTCAGCGAACGCATCGGCAACACGGTCCTGCTCAAGCGCGAAGATCAGCAGCCCGTTTTCAGCTTCAAGCTGCGCGGCGCGTACAACAAGATGGTCCACCTCACGCCAGCGCAACTGGCTGCGGGCGTGATCTGCGCTTCGGCCGGCAACCATGCGCAAGGCGTGGCGCTCGGCGCGCGCAAGCTCGGCGCCCGCGCCGTCATCGTGATGCCCGTGACGACGCCGCAGCTCAAGGTCGATGCGGTGCGCGCGCTCGGCGGCGAAGTGCATCTGCATGGCGACAGCTATTCGGATGCCTACGTCTACGCACTCGAACAGCAGAAGCAGAACGGCCTGACCTTCGTCCATCCGTTCGACGATCCCGACGTGATCGCCGGCCAGGGCACGATCGCGATGGAAATCCTGCGCCAGCACCAGGGCCCGCTCGACGCGGTGTTCGTCGCCATCGGCGGCGGCGGGCTGATCTCGGGCGTGGCGAACTACATCAAGGCGGTGCGGCCCGAGATCAAGGTGATCGGCGTGCAGATGAACGACTCCGACGCCATGATGCAGTCGGTGGCCGCGCACCACCGCGTGACGCTGCCCGATGTCGGCCTGTTCTCGGACGGAACGGCGGTGAAGCTGGTCGGCGAGGAAACCTTCCGCATCGCGAGCGAACTGGTCGACGAATTCATCACCGTCGACACCGACGCCGTCTGCGCCGGCATCAAGGACGTCTTCATCGACACCCGAAGCATCGTCGAGCCGGCCGGCGCACTGGCCGTGGCCGCGATCAAGCAATACGTCGAAAAACACGGCAAACGCGGCGAAACCTACGCAGCGATCCTGTGCGGCGCCAACATGAACTTCGACCGGCTGCGCTTCGTGGCCGAGCGCGCGGAAGTGGGCGAAGAACGCGAGGCGCTGTTCGCGGTGACGATTCCCGAAGTGCGAGGCAGCTTCCGCCGCTTCTGCGAAGTGGTCAGCGCGCTGCCGGGTGCGTCACGCAGCGTGACCGAGTTCAACTACCGGATCAGCGACACCAGCGAAGCGCACGTTTTCGTCGGCCTGACGACCACGGTGCGCGGCGAGTCCACGACCATCGCCGGCACGTTCGTACAGAACGGATTCGGCGCCATCGACCTGACGCACGACGAGCTGGCCAAGGAGCACATCCGCCACATGGTCGGCGGTCGCACCGGGCTGGCGCAGGACGAGCGGCTGCTGCGCTTCATATTCCCGGAGCGCCCGGGCGCGCTGCTGAAGTTTCTGAGCCTGATGCGCCCGAACTGGAACATCAGCCTGTTCCATTACCGCAACCAGGGCGCCGACTACGGCCGCATCCTGGTCGGCCTGCAGGTGCCGGTCGCCGACCATGCGGCGTTCGACGAATTCCTGCACACGCTGGCATATCCGTTCGTCGAGGAGACGAACAACCCGGTCTACCGGCTGTTCCTGCAGAAGTAAGGTCGGAAAGAAAACGCTTCTACCGCGGCGCCATCGTCGGCAGCGGCTGCTGGACCGGAATCGCCATCGGCCGCACCGGCAACTGGAGAATGACGACGGTCGGTGCATCGACGCCGGCGCCGAGCGATGCCGAACGCGTCGACACCGACTGCAGCACATAACCTTCGCCGACCGCACTGCCGACGCGGAACGGCCGTGCCGGCCTGCCGTCGACGGCGATCAGCGCCGCGCCGCGCTGCATCACGTCGGCAACCACGCCCACCAATAAGAACCGGCTCGCGGCTTCCGGCGCCAGCGCGACCTGCGATTCGGCGGACACCGCGCCGAGCAGCTTGCCGACAGCCGCCGGATCGACCGCGGCGGTGGGCGCCGCGACGACGGCCGGAGGCGGCGTCGCATCGGCCGGCGCAGCCAGGCGCAAGGCCCAGAAAGCGATGCCGGCCACGGCCAGAACCCATATCAGGAAGGTGGTCAGGGCCGCGGGCCAGCGGGCGGACGGGGATGTGAGCGTCATGAGGGCGGATTATCATGCACCCATGCTTTCTTCATGCCGACCTCTCAAGCGCGCTCTCCAGCGCGATGTCCAGCGCGGTTTCACGCTGATCGAACTGATGGTGGTGCTCGTCATCATCGGCGTGCTGGCTGCGCTGATCGTGCCGAACGTGATCGGCCGTGCCGACGACGCCCGCGCCACGGCCGCCAAGACCGACGTCAACAACATCATGCAGGCGCTCAAGCTCTACCGGCTCGTCAACCTGCGCTACCCGACGGCCGAGCAGGGCCTGCAGGCGCTCATCACGCGACCGACCTCCTGACCTGCGGCGCCGAACTGGAAAACGTACGTCGAAAAGCTGCCGAACGACCCGTGGGGTCGGCCTTACCAGTATCTGAACCCCGGCATCAAGGGCGAGATCGACGTGCTGTCCTTGGGCGCCGACGGGCAGCCGGGCGGCGAAGGCAACAATGCCGACATCGGCAGCTGGCAATAGGCTTCGGCGCCTCCGCCGACCGCACGCTTCGAAGGCGCGCCAGGCGGGATTCACGCTGCTTGAAC
>JAQGMX010000256.1 GCA_028292145.1 Variovorax sp. | reverse complement strand
AGCTTGCCGGCCGTGCCCGGGATGACCATGCGCACGAAATCGGTCGACCCCTTGGGCCCGCCGATCTGGGTGACCGTGACCTTCACTTGAGGATACGGCGCGAGCAGGTCGACGATAGTCTGGCCGCAGGCATGGGCCGAGTCGAGAAGTTCGAAGACTTGGAGGGTTTGGGAGAGACTCACTTTTTGCCTTTACTTTTTGCTGAATTTGGCGGTCAACGTCGCATTGAAGAAGCTGAAGAGCGCATCGCCGGCGATCACCCCGCCCGCGAACACTTCCATGTAGCCGCGTGCTTTTTCGCCGCCGAATTTTTCCAGCAGCATGCGCAGCGCGATGCCGACCAGGACCGCCCAGCCAGCCATCGGGTTGGCGATCAGCAGGCCGGTGGCCAGCAGCACGCCAAGCTGGCGCTTGGGGCCGCCAATGAATTGGATGATGGCGCCTGGAATGGCCCACAGGAAGAGCGACTGCGCGATGCCGGGCACGGCGCCCGCGTTGATGGTGGCCACGTAGACCTTGGCCACCGGCGGCACCAGGCCCTGCGAGAAGTAGATGCCGTGGGCGATGTAGACCACGGGAATGGCGATGACGAAGGCCAGCATGGCGGCGATGAGCTGCTGCTTGCGGCCTTCCATTTCGAAAGCGGCATCGGCGCCGTGGCCGCGAAGGATGTAGCCGGCCTTTAGGTCGTAACCCATGTCGGCGAAAGCCGGGCCGGTAGCGACCGAGAAGGCGCAGAGAACGGCCAGTGCCGTGACCGGAAAGCCCAGCAGCAGGCCGAGCAGCAAGGTGATCAATGCCACCGCGAAGGCTGGGAACCAGCCCGAGTGCATGGCCGCGATGCCGACGATCATCTCGTGCACGAAGGCGGCGAAGGCCGCGTAGAAGATGAAGGCGATCAGCATCCCAGGGGACATCTCGGCGTACAGCCCGCCCAGCAGCGACACGCCGGCGGCCAGTACGACATAGCCCAGACCGCCAAGCTTCAAGGTCTTGCCGACGCTGCGACCGGGCAGGTTCTCTTCAGTCTGGTCGACGGTGGAGGCGGTCTCGGCCGGCGCCTTGGGCGACTTCTTCATCAGCACCATGCCGACCTGCACCAGCGCGACGAGACCGGCGCCGATCATCATGCCGTGCGGGATGTAGGCCTTGTTGATGTCGTAGCCGAAGAGCGGCTGCGCATAGCCACGAAGCAGGAGGCCCACGCCGAACATGCTCAGCGCCCAGATGTTGCCGATGAAGGCGGTGCCGAAGGCCGACATCGGAATCTTGAACCACGACCCCACCGCACCGACCAGCATGCCCGCGCCCAGCAGCGCGGCCTGCTTGCCGCCCTTGTCGCCGGCCTTGATGGCTTCGGCCGCAGCGACGCCCGGAGGCCAGGCGCCCGATGCCGGAAAGATCTTGGTGTTGAACATGCGGTAGAGCAGATAACCGTCGAGCAGCATCGCCAGCGAGACGCCGATGAACATCGGCAGCACCAGATCGGGCCGGCCGATCAGGAACGGAATCGCGATGGGCAGCAGCAGGCTGTTGGCCGCGCCGAAGGTGGCCGAGGAAATTGCGCTCTGCGCCAGATTCTGGAAGTGCACCGAGCGGTAACCGCTCATCATCTGCAGCGGCACCCGCGCCAGGATCATGGCGACCAGCGCGCCGATGATGGAGGTGTTGGGGGTCACGCCCAGCGTGACCAGCAGCTGCATGCCGATCACGGCGCCGAATACGCTGAGCAACGCCAGTAAGACGAGGTTGCCCCCCGTCAATGCCTGCGGATGTAAGGGGGTGGACGACTGGGGCATGGATGACCTTTCTGACCTTCTGTTGGATTTGGATGTAGGTACTAGCGCGCCCACAATGGGTCGCCGACGAGTTGACCGATGCCGGCGGCTTCGGTCATGAGATCCAGCGCCAGGGCGTCGATACGGGATGCGTCGGCATCCGCGCTGGGGAAAGAAAGGCAGAATGCCAGGCGCTCGCCGGTATGCGGGTCGCTGACCGTGCAACTTACCGAACCCACGCCAGGAAGTGCCTCGTTCAGGGCCGTGGCGTAGCGCTGGCTGCGGATCACATTCAGCCGTTCGATCAGCGCATCGACATGAGCGGGCGCGTTGTCCGAGACGGCAGGCAGGCCCGAGGCAAAGCGTTCGCGCACCGCGCCGTCGCTCTCCAGGGCCAGCAGGGCCCGGCCGGTCGAAGTGGCCCAGGCCGGCGAGCGGTGGCCGGCATAGGTCATCAGCCGCAGCGGGTGGCTGCCCGACTGCACGAAGATCACCAGCACGTCGACGCCGTCGAGCACTGAGATGTAGCCGGTGTGGCCGCTTCGCATGCACAAGCCCTGGAGCGCGAGCTGCAGCTTCGGGAAAAGCTGCGTCGTGGAACGAACGAGGCGCGAGAGTTCCAGCATCATCAGCGACGGACCATAGGCCAGCGTCTGCGGGTCACGTTCGAGAAATCCCTCTTCGCCCATCTGTCTAAGCAATCGCGAAGACGAACTCTTGGGCATGCTCAAGTGATCGACCAGGTCGGTGACTGTGACGGGGCGTTGCAGCGAATTGATCAGCCGGAGGATGACGCCTGCGCTTTCAAGGGATGCCATTCGTGGTTCCAAAAAATGGCACCTAGTGCCAGAATATGGATACATCAATGCAACTTGTGTGCCAACATCTGTTGCGCCTCAAGCGAAAAATTAGAACAGCCGGCGACCCAACTACCGTTCTGTGGGGCATGTTGCAAGATCGTCAAAGTCCCCTCTTTGCGGGCGCTCGCGCGCAGAAGCAGCGCGCGCCAGACTGTTGCAAACTTCGAACCCAGCCCAGAGTAGATAAATACGTTCGATCTGTGCTTCAACTTTTCACCCCTGCCGGTGGGTACCCGTCAGTACCCAAGCAGCTTTCTTGTTGAGGTACTAATGGAGCCTGAATGGTGCCGTTCTCATTCCTTGCCTGAATGTTGACCATCATTTGTGGGAACTTCTTAACCCCATCATTTGAGACTTCTCGAGCTCGAGTTCGCCCGCGTATGGATCACGTGCTTAGGCGTAACTTCGGTTGTTTCCGCCGTCTTATGGACGGGACATGCCGTCAAAACAGGCAACTTCTACGGCCGTGTCGTAGTAGGTTGCGCCTCGACCAAGGTCTGTCAGTGCATCGGAGGTGACGGCGTTGGAGTTCTCGCCATCGCTCGATTTCTTCAGCCACCAAATCGAGGGCGCAACTAACACACCCCGGCGCACCTTGTCGGTCACGCGTGCGTCCACGGTGAAGGCACCGCGGTCGTTGTACACGCGCACGCGGTCGCCGGCGGTGATGCTGCGCGCTGTAGCGTCGTCCGGGTGGATCTCGACCCATGGCTCGCCAACCTCGCGGACCAAGGAATCGATCGACGAAAAGCTCGAGTTGAGAAAGTGGCGCGCCGGCGGCGTCAACAGCATTAAGGGGTAGCGCCTGGCGAGCTCAGGGTCGCCAAGCTCGGATTCGCGGGGTGGAATGAATTCGGGCAGCAGCGTGCCGCCCTGGCGCAGCACGCTTTCGCTGGCGAACTCGCACTTTCCTGATGGCGTCGGGAAGCCGCCGTCCGCGAAGGGTGCATAGCGCTCCGCGACATCAAGCCTTTGCCAGCCGGTGCGCTTGAGCGCATCAAAATCGAATGAGGCGTTGACCGTGGCCCCCAGGTCGTGGGCTTGGCGCGCCACGTCTTCGTCGCTCTCCTGCAGGCAGGCATCGTCGTAGCCCATTCGCGCCGCCAGCCGGCGGAACAGCTCGGCATTGGAGCAGGCCTCGCCGATGGGCGCAATCGCCGGATGGTTGACGACCGCATAGAGCGTGCCGTAGCCGCGGTGGATGTCGAATTGCTCGAGCTGCGTGGTGGCGGGCAGCACGATGTCGGCGTAGTCGCAGGTATCGGTGAGGAAGATCTCGTGGACGACGGTGAAAAGATCGGGCCGGCTCAGGCCGCGGCGCAGCAGCGCGTTGTCGGGCGCTACCGCCACGGGGTTGGAGATATAGACGAAAAGGGCCTGGATGGGTGGGTCGTCCAGCGTCGTGAGCGCTCGGCCGATCTGCGCCATGTTGACCGAGCGCGGTGGCCGGGCGGGGTCGGGCAGCAGGTGACGACCGTCGAGCGCGGCAAAGTCGATCGCATGTGCGCCCGCCTGGTCGAGCAGGATGCCGCCGGCGGCTTCGCGCCAGGCCCCGATGAGCGCCGGCAGGCAGGCGATGGCGCGCACGGCATTGGCACCGCCGGCATGCCGCTGCAGGCCGAAATTCATGCGGATTGCGGTGGCGCGGTCGGCCCCGTAGGTGCGCGCCAGCCTTTCGATGTCGGCAGCCGCAAGTCCGGTGATGCCTGCAACAATCTCGGGGGTGAACTCGGCGGCGCGGGCTGCAAGCGGAGCGTAGCCGAGCGTATGGCGGTCAACGTAATCGCGGTCGACGAGACCATCCCGGATCAGCACATGCATGACCCCATACGCCAAGGCACCGTCGGTGCCAGGCTTCAGCGCCAGATGCCAGTCGGCCTTCTCGGCCGACAGCGAGCGATAGGGGTCGATGGCAATCACCTGCGCACCCTTGCGCCTCGCCTCGGCGATACGCATCCACAGATGCACGCTGGAGGCGATGGGATTGGTGCCCCACAGCACGATCAGCTTCGCGTCGGCGAAATGCGCGATGTCGGTCCCGATCTGCGCGCCGATGACGGCGTTGTAGCCCGCCCGCCCTGCTGTCGAGCAGAGCACGCGTTCGGGCTGCGACGCGCCGAGCTTGTGGAAGAACCGGCGCGGCATGCCGAAATTGTGAACGAGTCCCAGGGTGCCGGAGTACGAATACGGCAGGATGCCCTGGGGGTCGACCGCGGCGATGGCCTTGAAACGCGTGGCGATGGTGTCGAGCGCCTCGTCCCAGGAAATGCGTTCCCAGCGGCCCTGCCCCGGTCCCTTCGGGCCGATGCGGCGCATCGGGTAAAGCAGGCGCTCCGGGTGGTAGGTGCGCTCGAGGTAGCGCGAGACCTTGGTGCAGAGCGTGCCCTGCGTGGTCGGATGCGTCGGGTCGCCTCGCACCTTGGTCGCGACGCCGTCCTTCACCGTGACGAGCATGGCGCAGGTGTCGGGGCAGTCGTGCGGGCAGGCGCTGCGCACGACGTGCTCGCCTGAGGAGATCGGTACCGGAACTGCCGTCGGAACGTGCTTCATCCCATGGCCTCGTGAAAGAGCGTGCGCAATGCCGACGCATCGAGCGGCCTCGGATTGGTGGGCAGCGAATGGTCGGCGAGCGCGCCGGCCACGACGGCGTCGCATGCATCCGCCGGAACGCCCATCGCCCGCAGCGAAGGCGGCATGCCGATGCGGTCGCACAGCGCGCTGACAGCCGCGGGAAGGTCCACGGCAGCAGGCAGGCCGAACGTGGCCGCCAGGCGTGCGAACTTGTCGCCGACATGCGCCGCGTTGAACCGCAGAACCGCCGGCAGCAGCACCGCGTTCACGGTGCCGTGGTGCAGCAGCGGCTCGGTGAGCGCGCCCAGCGGGTGAGCCAGCGCGTGCACGGCGCCCAGTCCCTTCTGGAACGCCAGGCCGCCGTGGATGCCCGCGATCATCATTTCGGTGCGCGCCTGGATGTCGCCCGGATGCGCGACGGCGCGCTCGATCCAGCGCCAAGCGCGCGCTGCGCCGTCGAGCGCGATGGCATCGGCCGGCGGATTGAAGCGCGGCGACAGGAATGTCTCAACGCAGTGCGTCAAGGCGTCCATGCCGGTGCCGGCGGTCAGCGCCGGCGGCAGGCTCAAAGTGAGTTCGGGATCGCAGATCGCGCGTCTTGGCAGCAGGTACGGGCTCACGACGACCAGCTTGCGGCCGTCGCGCAGGCAGAGCAACGCGCCTCGGCCGACTTCGCTGCCGGTACCGGCCGTGGTCGGCACGGCGACGATGGGCGCGGTCTGCGCGCCGATCAGCGGCATCGCCGCCATCCCGGTGTATCGGCTCAGCGGCCCCGGATGCGTGGCCATCAGGGCGACGCCCTTCGCCAGGTCGATCGGCGAGCCGCCCCCGATGGCGACGATGCCGTCGCAGTCGCCGTCGCGGTACAGCGCCGCAGCCGCCTCCACGGCTGCCTCCGTCGGGTTGGCCGGCGTGTCTAGATAGCGCTGCAGCTTCATTCCGGCGGGCAGCGTGGCGCAGATGCGGTCGACCAGCCCGGCAGCCAGAAGGCCCCGGTCGCCGATCATCAACGGCCGACGCACGTCCAGCGCCTGCAGGGCCTCGGGAAGCAGGCGCAGGACGCCGGCGCCGAATTCGATTTGCGTTAGATACTGGATGGTGGACATGCAGCCTTCCTTAGAAAACGGTCTGTACCATCGCGCCCGCAACCGGCTCGGCGACAGCGCGCGTGGGGTTCCACCGCTGCCCCGGCACGGCCGCGATGAGGCGCCGCGTGTAGTCGTGCTGTGGCCGGTCGAAGATTTGGCGGGGGCTGCCGCGCTCGACGACCTGGCCGCGGTGCATCACCAGCACCGAATCGCAGATCTGTGCCGCCACCCGCAGGTCGTGCGTGATGAAGACCAGCGCGATGCGCAGCTGCTGCTGCAGCTCGTGCAGCAGTGCCAGCACCTGTGCCTGCACCGAGACGTCGAGCGCCGAGACGGCCTCGTCGGCCACCAGCACCTTCGGATCGAGCGCCAATGCACGGGCGATGCCGATGCGCTGGCGCTGGCCGCCGGAGAACTGGTTGGGAAAGCGCGAGAACGCCGATGCGTCGAGGCCGACGCGGTCGAGCAGCGCGCGCGCACGCTGCTCGGCTTCGTGCCGCGTCGCGCCGCTGGCCACCGGACCGTCGCTCACGATCTGGCCGACCGTCTGCCGCGGGTTGAGCGACGCGAACGGATCCTGGAAGATCATCTGGATGTCGCGGCGCAACGGCCGGAACTGACTCGCCGTCAGGCCGGCGATGTCGCGGCCCTCGAACAGCATCTCGCCACTGTCGACCTCGACGAGTTTCAGCAGGCACTTGCCGATGGTCGACTTGCCCGAGCCCGATTCGCCGACGATGCCAAGCGTCTCACCGCGGCGGATGGAAAAGCTGACGTCGTCGACCGCATGCACAACCCGCTTCGGCGCAAACCAGCCGCCCCGGCCGACATAACTCTTCTTCAGGTGGCGCACGTCGAGCACCGGCTCGGCAGCGGCGATCGGTGCTGCCTCGTCGGTGCGGCGGCGCGGCACCGCGGCGATCAGACGTCGCGTGTAGGGATGTGCCGGTGCATTGAGCACCTGATCGACCGTTCCCACCTCGACCAGCACGCCGTGCTCCATGACGGCGACGCGGTCCGCGATCTCCGCGACGACGCCGAAATCGTGCGTGATGAACAGCACGCCCATGGCCGGTGCCCCGCTTCCGCCCGACGGCTTGCCGCGCTGGATCGACTCGATGAGCGCCAGGATCTGTGCCTGCGTCGTGACGTCGAGCGCCGTGGTCGGCTCGTCGGCGATCAGCAGCGCCGGCCCGAGCGCCAGCGCCATGGCGATCATCACCCGCTGGCGCTGCCCGCCCGACAGCTGGAACGGGTAGGCATGGCGCAGCACCGCAGGTTCCGGCAGCCCTACGAACTCGAGCTGTTCGAGCACGCGCCGCGACACCTCGGCCGGGTCGACGATGCCGTGCACCTGCAGCACCTCGGCGACCTGCGCGCCGACCTGCATCAGCGGGTTCAGAGCCGAGAGCGGTTCCTGGAAGATCATGCCCAGTGCCGTGCCGCGCAGCGCCCGCAGTTCGGGCTCGCCCATCTGCAGCAGGTCGCGCCCCTGGAAAAGCACGCGGCCGGCGGAAGGCTTGAGCGTTTCCGGCAACAGGCCCATGACGGCGTTGGCGCACATCGACTTGCCCGAGCCCGACTCGCCGACCACACAGAGGATCTCCCCGGCATGGAGCGTCAGGCTCAGATCGCGCACGGCATGACGGCGGTCGCCGCCGCCGGGGATGGGCACCGTCAGGCCCTCGATCTGCAGCAGCGGCGCGGCGGCGATGTTCATGATCCGTCCCGCGACCGCAGATGCGGGTTGAGGGCGTCGTTCAAGCCTTCGCCGATAAGGTTGACGGCGAGCACCGTGAGCAATATCGCCAGGCCGGGCAGGAAGCTCATCCACCAGGCCTCGCGGATCATGGTCCGGGCGGCGCCGATCATGAAGCCCCAGCTCATGAGATTGCGGTCGCCGAGACCGAGGAACGACAGGGCCGATTCGGTGAGGATGGCGGTGGCGATCATCAGCGAGGCGGTCACGATGATGGGCGACATCGTGTTCGGCAGGATCTGCGTGAAGATGAT